>NZ_JBGFFF010000020.1:0-45187 GCF_056175785.1 Acidovorax sp. LjRoot204 | reverse complement strand
GGGACGCGGTCCGGGTCTTGGTGGGAGTGGCAGACATGGCGGGTCCTGGTGGATGAGGCGGGCCCCCGGTAAGGGGGCCGCCGGGGGATCACTGCTCTGCGAACGCGCGCTCGAYCACGAAGTCGCCMGGCTTCGWGGTGTTGCCTTCCTTGAAGCCACGCTCTTCCATCATGTGCTTGAGGTCGCGCAGCATTTCGGGGCTGCCGCAGATCATCACGCGATCTTCGGTGGGGTTGAGTGCGGGCAGGCCCAGGTCGCGGGCCATCTGGCCGTTTTCGATCACGGTGGTCACACGGCCCTGGTGCTTGAAGGGCTCGCGCGTCACGGTGGGGTAGTACTTGAGCTGCTTGGTGACCATCTCGCCCAGGAACTCGTGTTGTGGCAGCTCCTGCGTGATGTAGTCGTGGTAGGCCAGCTCSTYSACCTSGCGCACGCCGTGCACCAGGATGACYTSCTCGAACTTCTCATAMGTSTCGGGGTCGCGGATSAAGCTCAKGAACGGGGCCACGCCCGTGCCGGTGGAGAGCATGTACAGCCGCTTGGCGGGCAGCAGGTAGTCGATCAGCAGGGTGCCTGTGGGCTTCTTGCCGACCACGATGGTGTCGCCCACCTTGATGTGCTGCAGGCGCGAGGTCARCGGGCCGTCSKGCACCTTGATGGAGAGGAACTCCAGGTGCTCTTCGTAGTTGGGGCTCACGATGCTATAGGCGCGCAGCAGGGGTTTGCCGTTTTCGCCGCGCAGGCCAATCATCGTGAAATGGCCGTTGGAGAAGCGCAGCGCGGTGTCGCGCGTGGTGGTGAAGGAGAAAAGGCGGTCCGTCCAGTGGTGGACCGTCAGGACGCGTTCGTCAAGAAAGGCGCTCATGGTGCGTTAGATGGAAAAGTTGGAAGCAAATAAGGAATTTGGCTGAAGAGCAGGGCCCCATGCGCTCTACAGCGCAATGTTCAGGCCTGAAAGCTTGTGGCTCACAACCCTCCATTGTTCCGCATCTGGCAAAGCCGCTTTTCTTTTGGTGATTGTGGGGAGCGTGGGCGCCAGCTTTTTGTTGAACTGCAGAAAGATTTCCATGCCTTCGGGCAGGTCGTCTTCGGCATAGATGGCGTTGGCCGGGCACTCCGGAATGCACACCGCGCAGTCGATGCATTCGTCCGGGTCAATGACCAGGTATTCCGGCCCTTCCTTGAAGCAATCGACAGGGCACACATCGACGCAGTCGGTGTACTTGCACCGAATGCAGGCGTCTGTCACAACGTGCGTCATTTTGGGGCTCCTCATGCACCATTTTTGGGGGCGCAAAAACACCATTGCAGAGTCTGATTGATTCCGCTACATTGACATCGAATGTAGTGTTCACAACATTTAATTTAAGTGAATGCTACACAAAATGCAATGCGCGTACAAGCACTTGCCACAATGCAATGAATGGGCCGCCACGATGACTGAACACACCAAGACCGACGGGCTACCTGGCATGGATGCGCCGGATCTGCCGCAGGTGCTCGAGCGCGCCCGGCCCCGCAACGAGCGCATGAACGCTGCCAAAGTCGAGTGCAATGCGTGTCCGGTGCTGTGCCAGATTTCCGAAGGCCGCGCAGGGGCCTGCGACCGTTATGCCAACCACGCGGGCGTGCTCGTGCGGCTGGACCCGGTGGTGCTGCTGCGCAAGACCCTGGAGGCGGGCGAGGCGACGCTGGTGCCGTTTGCGGGCCGCGCCCCGGCTGCACAAGACGCTGAGACCGCAGTGGTTCCAGCACCCAAATGGAACGGCGACCTGCTGCTGTCTGAAGAGGTGTTCGTGACSGGCGTGGGCTCGTCCACCACCTAYCCCGACTACAAGCCGGCGCCCTTCATCGTGGGTTCCCAGACCGATGGCGTGGACATGGTCACCGTGGTCACCGAGGGCATCTTCAGCTACTGCAGCTTCAAGGTGAAGATCGACACCGACCGCTTCCTCGGCTCCGAGCAGGCCAACGTGCGCTGCAAGGGCGAGGTGGTGGGCCATGTGACCACGGCAGAGTACGGCTCGCAGATGCTGTCGCTGGGTGGTGTGCACCACCTCACGGGTGGCACCAAGAAAGAAGGCCGCATCACCGCCGAGATGATGCAGGCGCTGGGCAACAAGCAGGCGGTGGAGTTCACCATCGACGGCGGCTCGCAGCTCGTGATCCAGGCGGGGCGTGCGCCCATCGTCAACGGTGTGGCCGAGGAGCGCATGCGCGTGGGCTGCGGCTCGGCGGCCATTGGCATCTTTGCGCGCCAGTTCTTCGGCCATGCGGACGAGGTGGTGGTGGTGGACGACCACATCACCGGCGTGCTCACCGAGCACCAGGCGGGCCGTTGCCTCGACATGAAGCCTTCGGGCATCCAGATGCGCGGGCGCAAGTCCACACCGGGCCGTTACTTTCAGGTGGCCAACCCGGGCATCGGCTGGGGCGGCACCGACATTGCCGACCCGCTGTCCATCATTGAGGGTTGGGACGAATCCGTGGCCTGGCCGGGGCTGCGCTTGTTGATGACCTCCACCACCGGGGAGCATGCCTCCTGGTACGTGCTGGACGAGCAACTCCATCCGGTCGAAGCCGAAATGCCGGCCGAGGTGCGCCGCATCGTGGACCGCATCGGCGAAAACTGCGAGCCCTCGCTGGCGTCTGTGCTGTTCCTTGGCGGAGCCGGCGGCAGCCTGCGCGCGGGGGTCACCGAGAACCCGGTGCTGCTCACGCGCTCCATCAAAAACGCGCTGGTCAACGTGACCTGTGGCGGTGCCCCTGCCTATGTATGGCCGGGCGGCGGTATCACCGTGATGGCCGACGTGCTGCGCATGCCGGACAACAGCTTTGGCACCGTGCCCACGCCCGCCATCGTGGCACCCATCGAGTTCAGCATGCGCCGCGCGGACTACGAAGCGCTGGGCGGGCACACCGAACAAATTCGCAGCCTGCGCGAAGTGCTGGAGCGCGGTGCGTGGCACAACGACGGTGCGCCGCAGGCGCGCGTGTGGCAGACCTTGCCCGCGGCCAATCCGTGGCCGCTGGGCCGCCCACCCCTGCTAGGCTGAGTGAGCCGCGCTGTGAACGCTTGCCGCAAACTCCTTTCCGACGGCCGCTGGCATTTCCAGCATGGCCCGATGGACCTCATCCTTCAGGCCGAAGGGGCGCGCGACGCCGTGGCCCACGCGCACGAGCGCGCCTGGCAACGTTTTGAAGGGCTGCTGCAGGAGCTGGTGAGTGAACTCCCTGGCCTGCGGGCGCCGGTGGGTGCGCACTGCACGTTGCAGGGCGTGGTGGCGCGTCGCATGTGGGCGGCCTGCAGCCCCTACCGCGCAGGCTTCATCACGTCGATGGCTGCGGTGGCGGGTGCGGTGGCCCAGGAAATTCTGGCGTGCTACGACCAGCAAGGCATAGACCGCGCCTGGGTCAACAATGGGGGCGACATTGCGCTGCACCTGGCGCCGGGCCAGTCGGTCACGGTGGGGGTGTACGCTGATATCGCTGCACTCAACGCTGCACAGATGCGCAACGGCTTGGTGCTGGATGGGCAGATCCGCATCGACAGCGCCATGCCGGTGCGCGGTGTGGCCACCAGTGGGTGGCGCGGGCGCAGCCAGTCGCTGGGCATTGCGGACAGCGTCACGGTGCTGGCGCGTTCGGCGGCGCAGGCCGATGCGGCCGCAACCATCGTGGCCAACGCGGTGGATGTGGCCGATGCGCGGATTGTGCACAGGCCCGCGTGGCAGGTGCGGGACGACAGTGACCTGGGGGCCATTCCTGTCACCGTGGATGTCCCTGCCTTGCCCAGGGAGCTGGTGGCCCGGGCATTGCACCAGGGGCTGCAAAAAGCGCAAGAATTGCAGTCCAGCGGCCTGCTGTGGTTTGCGCTGCTGGCGTGCCAGGGGCAGTTCGTGGCGACCTCGGCGCCCCAGGCGCTGGCGGATGCGGTATGGCCCCGGGATCCGGCGGTGGCATCGGAAGTTGGTTCAGTATTTGCTTAACGAAATGCACAGGTCTCCAGAATGATCCAGATACGACGCGTTTTCACCCATCTTGAGGAAATCCGGCACGAATTCGGGCCGGTGGCCGACGTGCCGCTGSTGCGCGGTGCCATCGGCGCGGTGCTGACMAAYCCSTTTGCGGGKCGSTACGAGCCCGACATCCTSCCSATGATGGACGCGCTGCAGGACGTGGGGCTGGACATGGCCCAGCGCCTCCTGAAGGCCATGGCGGTGCCTGCCGAGCGCATCGAGACCTATGGCAAAGGCGCCATCGTGGGCGCGGCGGGTGAGCTGGAACACGGCGCGCTSTGGCATGTGCCCGGCGGCTAYGCSATGCGCGAACTGCTSGGYTGGAAGGGCGACCGCRMSGCCTACRCCRMGGGCMAGGCSGAAGAGAAGACCGGSCAGCCCGSSAATGCGCTGTCCATCGTGCCCTCSACCAAGAAAGTGGGCGGCCCCGGTGCAGCGCTGGATGTGCCGCTGACCCATATCAACGCCAGCTACGTACGCAGCCATTTCGACGCGATCGAAGTGCGTGTTCCCGGCGCGCCCTCTGCCGATGAGATCGTGTTCATACTTGCCATGACCACGGGTCCGCGCATCCACGCCCGCGTCGGTGGGCTCAAGGCGGCAGACATCAGCCAGTGGAACGGCCTGCGCTGAGCCGCCCGCCGACCCGCACACCATCGAACAAGACAAGATCCCAAGGAGCCAAAAAATGCCAGCCAAGATTCGAAAGATCATCGTCCAGACCGACGAGGTCCGCGTGGAAATGGGGCGTGACGTTCAGCCCCCGGTGCGCAAGGCGCTGGCCATGGCCGTGATCGAGAACCCCTTTGCGGGACGTTATGTGGAAAACCTCGACGAACTCATCGCCATCGGCGAGGAGCTGGGAGGCCTTCTGGGCGCCCGCTGCGTGCAGGCCCTGGGCATTGCCCCGGGCGATGCGCACAGCTACGGCAAGGCCGCCATCGTGGGCGAGGCGGGCGAGCTGGAGCACGCCGCCGCCATCCTCCACCCCAAGCTGGGCGCACCACTGCGTGTGGCTGTCGAGAAGGGTGCCGCGTTGGTCCCATCCAGCAAGAAGATGGGCGGCCTCGGCACAGCCATCGACGTGCCCCTGGGCCACAAGGATGCGGCTTACGTGCGCAGCCATTTCGACGCCATGGAAGCCCGTGTAGCCGATGCCCCGCGGGCCAATGAAATCGTGGTGGCCGTTGTCGTGACCGACAGCGGGCGGCCGTTGCCACGTGTCGGCGGCCTCACGGCCTCTGAAATAAAAGGCGTTGACGGCCTGCGCTGAGCCCGGCGCGCGTACAACACACACCTGTCCTGTCTCACCCCCGTTCGATCTCTCTCCAACCATCCTTCAGGAGTCTCCCCATGATGATGCGACGAAACCTCATGCGTGCCACGGCTGCGGCTGCATTGGCCCTTACCCTGGCCCCTGTTTTTGCCCAGGGCGTGATCAAGATTGGCGAGGTCAACAGCTACAAGGCGCAGCCCGCTTTCCTSGAGCCCTACAAGAAGGGCATGGAGCTGGCGGTTGATGAGATCAACGCTGCGGGCGGCGTCAATGGCAAGAAGATCGAACTGATCACGCGCGACGACAACGCCAACCCCGGCGACGCTGTTCGCGTGGCCGAAGAGCTGGTGTCGCGCGAGAAGGTCGATGTGCTGGCTGGCACCTTCCTGTCGAACACCGGCCTCGCAGTGGCCGACTTTGCAAAGCAGAAGAAGTTCTTCTTTCTCGCGGGCGAGCCGCTGACCGACAAGATGACCTGGCAGGGTGGCAACCAGTACACCTTCCGCCTGCGTCCCGGCACCTACATGCAGGCCGCCATGCTGGTACCCGAGGCCGCCAAGATGAAGAAAAAGCGCTGGGCCGTGGTCTACCCCAACTACGAGTACGGGCAGTCTGCCGTGGCGGCGTTCAAGCAACTGCTCAAGGCCGCCCAGCCCGACGTGGAGTTTGTGGCTGAGCAAGCCACACCGCTGGGCCGCGTGGATGCCGGCAGCGTCGTGCAAGCGCTGTCCGATGCCAAGCCCGACGCCGTCTTCAACGTGCTGTTTGGCGCGGACCTGTCGAAGTTCGTGCGCGAAGGCAACACGCGCGGCCTCTTCAAGGGCATCGAGGTGGTCAGCGTGTTGACGGGCGAGCCCGAATACATGGACCCCCTGAAAGACGAGGCCCCCAACGGCTGGCTGGTGACCGGCTATCCCTGGTACGGCATCAACACCCCCGCACACAAGGCGTTCGAGCAGGCATACCAGGCCAAGTTCAAGGACTACCCGCGCCTGGGCTCGGTGGTGGGCTACAGCATGATCAAGTCGGCTGCAGCCGGTATTGCCAAAGCCAAGAGCACTGACACCGACAAGCTGGTCGCAGCCTTCAAGGGTCTGCAGGTAGACACCCCGTTCGGCAAGATCACCTACCGTCCTGAAGACCACCAGGCCACCATGGGCGCGTTTGTTGGCCGCACCAAGAACGAAGGCGGCAAGGGCGTGATGGTGGACTACGTCTACCTGGATGGCGCCGATGCCAAGTACCAGCCTTCCGCTGCCGACGTGAAGAAGTCACGAAGCGCTGATTGATTCCCCTAGGAGTCTGAGGCGCCTGCTGCGCCTCGGTCCCAGCAGACGCTACCGGCAGTCCGGCGCAGCCGGATTTCTGGTGGCGCTGGCGGGGGCGCGCCTGGCTTCTTTCATGTGCTGCGAGCGATGCGCAACACGGGTGGTGATGACTTGAGGGTTTTTCGAACATGAGTTTTTCGGGTTTCATCGTCCAGCTCATCAACGGGCTGGCGAGCGCGTCGTCGCTGTTCCTCGTGGCGGCGGGTCTGTCGCTGATCTTTGGCGTCACCCGCATCGTGAACTTTGCCCATGGCTCGTTCTTCATGGTGGGCATCTACGTCGCGTACTCGCTGGTCGAGCGCCTGAGCGGTGCCCTGGGCTTCTGGGTGGCCTTGCCGCTGGCCGCGCTGATCGTCGGCGTGCTGGGGGCGCTGATCGAGRTGGTGCTGCTGCGCCGCATCTACAAGKCGCCCGAGCTGTTCCAGCTGCTGGCCACSTTTGCRCTGGTGCTSGTCATCAAGGACGCCGTGCTGTGGCTCTGGGGCCCTGACGAACTGCTGGGCCCGCGCGCGCCGGRCCTTTCAGGCTCCGTGAGCCTGCTCGGGCGGCAGTTTCCCAGCTACGACCTGTTCCTCATCGTGGTCGGTCCGCTGGTGCTGGGTGCGGTCTGGCTGCTCCTCACGCGCACCCGGTTTGGCACGCTGGTGCGTGCCGCTACACAAGACCGCGAGATGGTGAGCGCCCTGGGCGTCAACCAGGCCTGGTTGTTCACGGCCGTGTTTGCGCTGGGCGCGATGCTGGCCGGGCTGGGTGGCGCACTGCAACTGCCGCGTGAGCCCGCGACGCTGGAGATGGACCTGCACACCATCGGTGCTGCCTTCGTGGTGGTGGTGGTGGGTGGCATGGGCTCCATTCCGGGCGCGTACGCCGCCGCCCTGCTGATCTCCGAGATCAAGGCCATCTGCATCTGGCTGGGTGTGGTCGATGTGTTTGGCCTGAGTGTGTCGTTTTCCAAGCTGACCCTGGTGGTGGATTTTCTGGTGATGGCGGTGGTGCTGGTSTGGCGCCCSTGGGGCCTGYTCGGCMGSCCGCAGGCGCCCAGCCGCTACGTGGGCATGCAGGARGAGCCGCTGCGTCGGCCTGGCAGGGCCTACCTGGTGGCGGCCGCCGTGCTGGGCCTGCTGCTGGCGGCAGCCCCGCTGCTGACCGCGCAGTCGCCGTACACCACGGTGTTGCTGATTGACCTGCTGATYGCAGCGCTGTTTGCGGCCAGCCTTCACTTCATCATGGGGCCTGCGGGCATGCACTCCTTCGGCCATGCCGCCTACTTCGGGCTGGGCGCCTATGGCGCGGCCCTGCTGGTGCGCTCGCTCGGGCTACCGATGGAGATCGCACTGGTGGTGGCGCCGCTGGTGGCGGCGGCCGGGGCGTTTGTCTACGGGTGGTTTGCGGTGCGGCTGTCGGGTGTGTACCTGGCCATGCTGACGCTGGCCTTTGCCCAGATCACCTGGGCCATCACCTACCAGTGGGACAGTTTCACGGGGGGCAGCAACGGCCTCACAGGCGTGTGGCCTGCGGCCTGGCTGGCAGACAAGCGCATGTATTACTGGCTCACGCTGGCGTTGGTGGGGGCAGGGGTGTGGTGGCTGCGCCGCGTGCTGTTCTCGCCGTTYGGCTATGCRCTGCGCGCGGGGCGCGAYTCKGTGCTGCGSGCCGAYGCSATCGGCATCGACGTCAAGCGCATGCAGTGGRCGGCGTTTGTSRTKGCGGGYRCGGCKGCWGGGYTGGCMGGGGCGCTSTATGCKTTYTCSAAGGGCAGCATTTCGCCGGAGTCGCTGGCCGTGGGCAAATCGGTGGACGGGTTGGTGATGGTGCTGCTCGGTGGCATCCAGACGCTSGCGGGCCCSGTGGTGGGCGCGGTCACCTTCACCTGGCTGCACGACACCGTGGCGCGCAACACCGACTACTGGCGCGCCATGCTGGGCGCCATCATCCTCATCCTGGTGCTGCTGTTTCCGCAGGGCATCGCTGGCACCATCAAACAGATTTTTGACAACATGCGCGACGCCAAGAACACCAAGGAGGGCGCAGCATGAGCCTCCTCAAAGTCACCGGTCTGGGCAAATCGTTTGGCGGCGTCAAGGCGGTGGATGGCATCCACTTCGAACTGGCGGCTGGCGAGCTGCTGGCGCTGATTGGCCCCAACGGCGCGGGCAAGTCCACCACCTTCAACATGGTCAACGGCCAGCTGCCTGCCGATGCAGGCTCCATCCAACTCAACGGCCAGGAGCTGGTGGGCCGCAAGCCCCGCGACATCTGGCGCAWGGGSGTGGGCCGCACCTTYCAGATCGCCGAAACCTTTGCMTCGCTSACSGTSGYSGAGAACGTGCAGATGGCACTGATCTCCAACGACGGTCTGCTGTTCTCCATGTGGCGCAGGGCTGCCGACCACAAGCGCGAMGAAGCSCTGGCGYTGCTCGACCAGGTSGGCATGAAGKCGCAGGCCGACCGGCCCTGCAGCGWGCTSGCCTATGGCGAYGTSAAGCGCGTMGAGCTSGCGATYGCSATGGCCAACGCKCCCAAGCTGCTGYTSATGGACGARCCCACCGCCGGCATGGCGCCSAAGGAGCGCAACKMRCTSATGGCGCTGACCAAGSAGCTSGTGRTCSASCGYARCMTGGCSGTGCTSTTCACCGAGCACAGCATGGACGTGGTGTTYGCCTATGCGGACCGCATGATCGTGCTGGCGCGCGGGCGGCTGATTGCCGAGGGCAAGCCGCTGGAGTTGCGCGACCACCCCAAGGTGCAGGAGGTCTACTTCGGCACCGGCAAGACGTTTGAGAAGAAAGCCGCAGCCAATGCGGAGGCGGCATGACCATGACGACCCACAACCCCAAAGAACTGCTGCTCCAGGCCAAGGGCCTGCAGGCCTGGTACGGTGCCGCGCAAATCCTGTACGACGTGGACCTGGACGTGCGCCGGGGCGAAGTGGTTGCGCTGATGGGCCGCAACGGCGCAGGCAAATCCACCACGCTCAAGACGCTGATGGGCATGCTGGCCAAGCGCAAGGGCAGTATCCAGTTCATGGGCAAGGACCTGTCCAGAACCGACCCGCACGACGCTGCCCGCCTGGGCCTGGGCTTTGTGCCCGAAGACCGCCGCGTGTTCACCGACCTCACGGTGATGGAGAACCTGGAAGTGGGCCGCCAACCCGCCCGCACCTGGCCCGACGGCACAGCCGCCCCGGTGTGGACGCCCGAGCGCCTGTTCAAGCTCTTCCCCAACCTGGGCGAGATGCCCCAGCGCCCCGGTGGGCGCATGAGCGGTGGCGAGCAGCAGATGCTTACCGTGGCCCGCACGCTCATGGGCAACCCCTATCTGGTGCTGCTGGACGAGCCCTCCGAAGGTGTGGCGCCCGTCATCGTGGAGCAGATGGCGCACATGATCCTGGAGCTGAAAGAGCAGGGCGTGAGCATCCTGTTGTCCGAGCAGAACATGCACTTTGCCGAGCTGGTCTCCGACCGCGCCTATGTGCTCGAAAAGGGCCAGATCCGTTACCAGGCCAGCATGGAAGAGCTGGCCGCCAACGAAGAGGTGCGGCGCGCCTACCTCAGCGTGTGAAGCAGAAGTTCCCCGGCCCTGGCCCTACCGGGCCATGGCCGATGTGTCAGTGCGTTCCCAACCGGAGTGTTCACCATGCAAACTGCGCAACGTCGTCGCTTTCTTCTTCAATCGGCCGCGCTTACCGTGGCCGGGGCCAGCTTCCCCGCCAGCTGGGCGGCAGGCAAGATCAAACCCGGTGAGCGAGCGGCGCTCATCGTGGTCGATGTGCAGAACTGTTTTGTCCCCGGCGGCACGCTGCCCGTGGCCAAGGGGGATGAGGTGGTGCCCGTCATCAACCGCATTGCCACAGCGTTTGAAAACGTGGTGGTCACGCAGGACTGGCACACCCAGGGCCACGCCTCTTTTGCCAGTGCTCACGCGGGCAAGAAGCCGTTTGAAACCACCAAGCTGAGTTACGGCCAGCAGGTGCTGTGGCCCGACCATTGCGTGCAGGGCACCGACGATGCCGCCCTGCACAAGGATCTCCAGGTGCCCAAGGCCCAGGTGATCCTGCGCAAGGGCTTTCACCAGCATGTGGACAGCTACTCSGCCTTTGARGAGGCCGAYCGCAAGACCKCCACCGGCCTGGSSGGCTACCTCAAGCAGCGYGGCATCAAGACSGTMTWTGTSRCSGGSCTGGCCACCGACTTCTGCGTGGCSTGGACSGCGCTGGACGCCAAACGCCTGGGCTTCGAAACCTATGTGGTCGAAGATGCGACCCGCGCCATCGACCTCAACGGATCGCTCGATGCGGCCTGGAAAAACATGAAGGCCAAGGGCGTCAAACGCATCCAGTCCAGCGACATCGATGTCGCCTGATGGCGCCCCACCCCGGCGCTTCGGCGCCGGGGTTTGACGGATTCACAACACCCCGCAGAAATGGTTGCGCAGCCGCTCCGCTTGCAGGGAAACTTGCGCCTTTGATGTAAGGAGCGTTTCATGAAATGTCGTGGGATGGAGGAGGGCAGCATCGACCGCCGTGTGGTGCTGACGGCCCTGGCCGCCGCTGCTCTGGGGGCCGCGGGCCCGGCTGCTGCCGAGACCGGGGTGACGGACACCCGCATCAAGGTGGGACAGTCGGCCGTGTTCACCGGTCCGGCCAAGGATTTCGGAGTGGACTACAAGGCGGGCATTGCGCTGGCGTTCGACAAGGTGAACAAGACCGGCGGCGTGCAGGGGCGCACGCTGGAGCTGGTGTCGCACGATGACGCGTACGAGCCCAAGAAGACCGCCGAGAACACGGCCAAGCTCATTGACGAAGACAAGGTCTTCGCCCTGATCGGCTATGTGGCCACCGGCAACCTTATCGCCGCCATGCCCCTGGCAGAGAAGGCGGGCGTGCCCATGTTCGCGCCGCTGGTGGGCACCACCTCGTTYCGCACCACACACAACCGCTACCTGTTCCACGTGCGCGCCAGCTACGAGACCGAGCTGCGCAAGATCGTGGGCCACCTCGCCACGCTGGGCATCAACAACATCGCCGTCATTTACCAGAACAGCGCGTTTGGCAAATCCAACCTCGACACCTGCCTGCAGATCGCCCAGGGCCTGAAGGTCAAGGTGGTCGATTCCGTGCCCATGGAGATCGCCGCCACCGACGCCAAGCCCCAGGTGGCGCAGCTCACCAAGGCCCAGCCGGGCGCGGTGGTGATGATCATGGCGGGCAAGATGGTGGAGGTGTTCCTGCGTGACTACCGGGCGGCGGGCGCGGCGTCGCCGCTGTACACCATCTCGGTGGGTATCACTGACGCACCGGGGTCTGCCCAGCGCCTGAACGGCGGCATCGAAGGGCTGGTCACGGCCAGCATCGTGCCCTCGCCGCAGGCCRKSCGCSTGGCCATCGTGGCCGACTACCGCAAGGACCGCGCGGATGCAGGCGAGAAGATCGACAGCTACACCATGCTGGAGGGCTATATCGCCGCGCGCGTGTTTGTGGAGGGCCTCAAGCGCGCAGGCAAAGCGCTCACGCGTGAAGGCTTCATCAAGGCCATGGAAGACATGGGCACCACCAAGATCGGCGACTTTCCGCTGGTGTACGGCCCGGGCAACCACAATGGCTCCAACTTTGTGGACCTGGAGATGTACACGCGCAGCGGGTCGCTGCGACGCTGAGAAAAAACCACCGAGACATGCACGCGCCCGCTTCACTCTCCCCGGTCGTCGTTAATGGCCAGCCGTTTGCCCTGCCGCAAAGCACTTTGGCCAGCGCCACGTTGCTGCACGTGCTGCGCAACGACTTGTCGCTCAACGGCCCCAAATACGGCTGTGGCCTGGGGCAGTGTGGTGCCTGCACGGTTCTGGTGGATGGTATTGCCGCGCGGGCCTGCGTGATCCCGGCGCAGGGCGTGGCAGGCCGCGAGGTGACCACGCTGGAGGGGTTGCCCCGGCGTTGCAGCGTTACCGAGGGACTTCACCCGGTGCAGCAAGCCTTTGTGGATGAGCAGGCCGCGCAGTGCGGCTAYTGCCTGAGCGGCATGGTGATGATGGCCGTGGCCTTGCTGGAGCGCAATCCAGACCCCGATGAAGCCGCCGTGCGCCGCGAGCTGTCGGGCAACCTGTGCCGCTGCGGCACGCATGTCGAAATCATCCGCGCCGTGCTGCGCGCGGCCCAGCTGATGCGCGAGGCCCAGGCATGAGCGCCACACCTGACAACGCCGCGCCTCTGCGCTCCCACAGCCCGCTCACCCGCGCCGACTTCCATGCCGCCCAGGGCGTGCTGTTGGTGGTGCGCAACCCGCCGCCTGCACCGCGGCCCGTCAAGGGCCAGCCCGCGCTCGTGGCGGGCAACCCGGCCGAGGGCGTGGAGATCCTGATCGCCGTGTGGGACGACGGCAGCGTGACCGCACTCAACGGCCATGTGGACCTGGGCACCGGCATCCGCACCGCCCTCGCGCAGATCGTGGCCGAAGAACTCGACGTGCCGCTGGCGCAGGTGAACATGGTGCTGGGCGACACCACACGCGCGCCCAACCAGGGCGCCACCATCGCGAGTGCATCCATCCAGATCCACGCCAAGCCCCTGCGCACCGCTGCCGCGCAGGCACGCCACTGGCTGGTAGCGCAGGCCGCAGAGCGGCTGGGCGTGTCGGTGGAGGCACTGCAGGTGCGTGCGGGTGTGGTGCAGCTCACTGCAGACCCGTCGCGCCACGTGGCCTACGGCACGCTGCTGGCGGGCGCACACACCACGCTGGAGCTGGTGGATGCCACGCCCACCAAGGCGGCGGCTGATTACACCGTGGTCGGCCAGTCCGTGCCGCGTGTGGACATCCCCGCCAAGGTCAGCGGCGAGCTGGTGTTYGTGCACGACATGCGCGTGCCCGGCATGCTGCAYGGCCGYGTGGTGCGCCCGCCGTATGCGGGGGCCGACCATGGCGACTTCATCGGCAACACGCTCGAATCGGTGGACCAGCAGTCCATCGCGCACATCCCCGGCATYCGCGCSGTGGTSGTGATCCGCGACTTYGTGGGCATCGTGGCCGAGCGCGAGGAACAGGCCGAGCAAGCCCTGCGCGAGCTGAAAGTGCACTGGAAGGACTGGCCTGGCTTCCCGCGCCAGGACAGCGCCGAGGCGCTGGAACAAGCCATCCGCGCCAACCCCGCCACGCAGCGCCGCCTGGTGGACGAGGGCGATGTGGATGGCGCCCTGGCCGCGCTGTCTGCCGACGGCCAGCCCATGCCGCGCACCTATGTATGGCCCTACCAGATGCATGGCTCCATCGGCCCATCGTGCGCGGTGGCCGAATGGCGCAGTGATGACAGCACGGGCCGCCAGCGCATGACGGTGTGGGCCGGCACGCAAAACCCCCATGTGCTGCGCGCCGACCTGGCCCGCCTGATGGGCCTGCCCGATGTGGACATCGACCTCATCCGCATGGARGCKGCRGGCTGCTACGGCCGCAACGGCGCCGACGATGTGGCGGCCGATGCCGCGCTGCTCTCGCGCGCCGTCGGTGCGCCGGTGCGCGTGCAGCTCACGCGCGAGCAGGAGCATTTGTGGGAGCCCAAGGGCACGGCGCAGCTCATGCAGGTGCGCGGCGGGCTCAAGGCCGATGGCACCGTGGCGGCGTACGACTTTGAAACGTCCTACCCGTCCAACGGCGCGCCCACGCTGGCCCTGCTGCTCACCCGCACCATCGAGCCCGTGGCCCAGGCCTACGAGATGGGCGACCGCACCGCGCGCCCGCCCTACCAGTACGACAACCTGCGCGTGGCCGTCAACGACATGCCGCCCATCGTGCGCGCATCGTGGTTGCGGGGCGTGTCGGCCCTGCCCAATTCGTTTGCGCACGAATCCTATGTGGACGAGCTGGCGACAGCGGCGGGCGTGGACCCGGTGCAGTTTCGCTTGCAGTTGCTGAACGACCCGCGCGCTGCCGAGCTGGTGCAGGCCACGGCCGAAAAGGCGGGCTGGATTCGCCGCACCGGCCCGCAGCAGCGCCCCTTGGAGGGTGACAACAAAGGTGAGTGGGTCCAAGGCCAGGGTTTTGCCTACGCCCGCTACATCCACAGCAAATGGCCCGGCTTTGGTGCCGCCTGGGCGGCCTGGGTGGCCGATGTGGAGGTCAACAAAAGGACCGGCGAGGTGCATGTGCGCCGCGTGGTGGTGGGGCACGATGCGGGCCTGATGGTGAACCCCGCCGGTGTGGAGCAGCAGGTGCACGGCAACGTGCTGCAGACCACCAGCCGCGCGCTCAAGGAGCAGGTGACGTTCGAGCCCGTCAAGCAGGCCGTGGACAACCGCGARTGGGGCAGCTACCCSATCMTSARYTTCCGCGASGTGCCGGTSATCGAGGTCATGCACATGCCCCGGCAGGACGAGGCGCCGCTGGGCTCGGGCGAGTCGTCGTCCGTGCCGGGCACGGCAGCGATTGCCAACGCGATTTTTGACGCCACGGGCGTGCGCTTTCGCGCGCCGCCGTTCACGCCCGAGGTGGTGCGCGCCGGGCTCAACCCCTTGCCCGGCGGCGCAGGCGAGGCGGCTGCAGGCAGCACCGCACCCACCGAGCAGGCCGAGGTTTTGCCCACGCTGGAGCTGCCCGCACCCACCGTGCCCGCCAGCGCCACATGGCCCACCCAGCGCAGCGCCTGGGCGCGCGCCCTGGCCCTGGCCGCTGGTGGCATCGCCATGGGCGCCGCGCTGCTGGGCTGGCGCCCCTCCATCGCGCCCGTGGTGCAGACGGCGGGTGCATCGGTCTACAACGCCGCCACCATCGAGCGGGGCCGCCTGCTGGCCGCTGCGGGCGACTGCGTGGTGTGCCACACCGCCCCCGGCGGCACGCTCAACACGGGCGGCCGCGCCATGGAAACGCCCTTCGGCAAGGTCTACACCACCAACCTCACGCCCGACGCCGAGACGGGCATCGGCCAGTGGTCCTTCAGCGCCTTCCAGCGCGCCATGCGCGAAGGCATCTCGCGCGACGGCAAACACCTGTACCCCGCGTTCCCGTACACGTCGTTCGCCAAGATGAGCGACGACGACCTCACCGCGCTGTACGCCTACCTCATGGCGCAGCCCGCCGTGCGGGCCGAGGTGCCGAAGACCGAGTTGACCTTCCCGTTCAGCGTGCGCCCCCTCATGGCGGGCTGGAACGCGCTGTTCCACGACGCGACCCCGTTCAAGCCCGACCCGACCCGCCCGCCCGAATGGAACCGCGGCGCCTACCTGGTGCAGGGCGTGGGCCACTGCGGCGCCTGCCACACGCCGCGCAATGCGCTGGGCGCCGAGCTGGGCGGGGCTGCGTTCCTCTCGGGCACCATGGTGGATGGCTGGGAGGCGCCTGCGCTCACCGGCCTGTCGAAGGCGCCCGTGCCCTGGACGGCCGATTCTTTGTATGGCTACCTGCGCCACGGCCACAGCCCGCAGCACGGCAGCGCCTCCGGCCCAATGGCGCCTGTGGTGCGCGAGCTGGCCCACTTGCCGGACGAAGACATCCGCGCCATGGCGGGCTACCTGGCCTCGTTCACCGGTAAGGACGTGGCTACCCAGCCAGCCACCCTGCCAGTGTCTGACCCGCAGCAGCGCGCCCAAACCGCTGTGGCCCAGGCCGCTGCGCTGGCCCCGCAGCCCGGCCAGGCCCAGCGGCTGTTCGACGGTGCCTGCGCCGCCTGCCACCACGACGGCGACGGCCCGCGCCTGCTGGGCGTGAACGTGCCCCTGGCGCTCAACAGCAACCTGCACAGCGACCGGCCCGACAACCTGCTGCAGGTCATCGTGCACGGCATCCGAGAGCCCGCCGCGCGGGACATCGGCTTCATGCCCGGATTTGGCCACGCGCTCAGCGACGCGCAGATCACCGAGCTGGCGGGCTACATGCGCCAGCGCTACGCACCGGGCCGCCCGGCGTGGCGCGATGTGCCCGAGGCGCTGGCCCGTGTGCGGGCGGGGCCCGCACATCCGTAGCCTGACGATCTCGCAGGCCCCTCTGGGCGATCGTCAGCACGGTTTTGGAGCCTTGTGGTGCTGAGGCGCTAGTGGAATATGCGCAATCTGCTATCAAAAATAGAGCGACCGTAGGTGCAGTGTTCGGCCCGACAATCGGGCTTCACCACGCCCTGACACCATGACAGCTGCCGCTCCCTTGCCATCGCACAGCGCTTTGCGCACCCCGCACCGGCGTGTGCAGCGCATCGGCGGCGCCGCAACGCTGGCCCTGTGTTGCCTGGCCCTCACGGCCTGCGGGCCGGATGTGCAGGGGTCGCCCAAGCCGCCCCCGGCGTTTGGCCCCGTGCAGAGCAGCTGGTTCGGCTGCCCGTCCTTGCAAGGGGTGTACGCCTGGCCGCCGGTGGAGCCCGGTGGTGTGCGGGGCAGCCTGCCGTTTTTCACCGGCTCGGCCGAGATGCAGGTCTGGGTGCAGCAGCAGCGCGGCGAAACCACGCTGCGCACGCGCACCGTCAACCGCGCGCGCAACGTGCGCACCTCGCTCACCCGGCAGTGGAGCCTCGTCACCTACAGCGGCGCGCAGGCCCGCTGCAGCTCCGGCATGCTCGACCTGGTCCCGCAGACCGTGTCGCCGGACAAGGAGCCTGGGGCCTCGGGCGTGCTGCAGGGTTTCAGGCTGGCGCTGCTCAAGGATGGCGGGCTGGCCGTGGGCAAGCGCACCGTCAGCACGGGCAACAAGGGCTCGTACTTCTCGTGGGGTGGGCAGTCCTACGGCAGCTACGACGCGCCCGATGTGGAGACCTGGACCTGGTTCAAGTTGGCCCGCACCGCTGCGGGGGACAGCGAGCCACCGGTCATCGACGCCTACGTGCCCGGGGCCACCTCGCCTTAGGCTTTTTGCTTGTAGAGCGGCGCGCGAAAAAGGCCGCGAACTTCCCCGTTTATTGCGCCACCGCCTGCGCCGCCTCCTCGGCACAGTGGCATCGGGGCTTGGTCCATGGTGGGGCAGGCCCGGTCGCCCGCCTCTTTTTGTCGTGGCTGGCGCCCATGTCATCGGCCAGCCCCTGCGGCGGCCGCCCACTGTTGCCGTTCAAGGAGAAGACCATGCCCGCTAGCGAAATTGAAATCCACGCGATCGTGCTGCGACTGCTGCGTGAAGGCTATGCCGCCCTGACCGCCGCCCAACGCCGGGTGGTGGACACGCTGATGGCGGTGTGCTGACGCCTGCCTGCGGCTGTTCGAGGGCCCCACGGGGCTGTTTGCGATTCTCTTGAAGCCTTTTGGGCCGGATGCGCTAGTGCTGATTGCCTGAATAGCTATCAAAAATGTAGTGACTGCAGCTCGGCCTGCATCGCCTGCGCAATCAGGCGCATGTCGCCGTCGCTCACGGCAAACAACCCAAAGCGGAACTTGCTGCCCCAGCGCTGGCGGTCGTCCACAAACTCCAGCGCGTCCAGCAGCGGCGCAATCGCCGCCTCACGTGCAGGCACATAGGCCACATCCCGCCGCGACGGCACAAACCCACCGCCCATGTCAAACGCATACGGCGCGCCCGGCAACACGATGCCGATGGAGACAAACGCCTGCAGCCGGTCCTTGCCGCCCATCGTGACGGTGGGCGCGTAGTACGCCACGCGGTCGCCGGGGCGTATGCGCTGCAGCGGCGCCACCTTGCCATGGCACACCTGCATGTAGCCCGCGCCCGGCGTGGCGCAGCCCCGGCGGGCGTGCTGGGCGCAGGCCACGGCGATCCAGTTGCGGCGCGTGGCGGCCGCAGAGGTCGCTGCCAAAACAGGCATGTCGCTGCGCGCAGGCGCGGCATCCGGCCAAAGGGGGTGTTGCAGCACGGCGTCGGTCATGAGAATAGCTCCGGGTCAAAGAAGCCACCGATGGTGCTGGCCTGCTGCTGACACCACAGTGTCAGTACCTTTGCAGCATCCCTGTCAGCACCGTACAAGCCTCAGACCAACTGCCCCCACTGCCACAACGCAAACCCGCCCAGCAGCAGGGCGGATGCCCGGTTGATGCGCTGGCGCCAGGCGGGCGTAAAGCGCTGCCGCTGGTAGGCAATCGCGCCGGTCAGCAGCAGCCACCAGGCGGCAGAACCCACCAGCACGCCCGCCACCATCCACAGCGGCGACGGCAGGTTGGGCCGGCCGCCGCCCAGCGAGCCAAACACCGCAATGAACGACACGATGGTGGCCGGGTTGGCCAGCGTCAGCGCAAATGTGCCTGCCGCCAGGCCCAGCAGGCCCCGCGCATCGCGCGCCGGGGCGGCGGTGTGGGCCACGGGCGCGTGCCAGGTGCGCCAGGCCAGCACCAGCAGCAGTGCGCCGCCGCCCAGCGCCAGCGGCGTCCTGGCCTGCGTCAGCCCATCGATGAGCCAGCGCACGCTGAAAGCGCCCACGGCGCCATACACCGCATCGGCCGCAGCCGCGCCCAGGCCGGTGGCCAGCCCGGCTGCCAGGCCCCGCTCCAGGGTGCGTTGCATCGTCAGCAGGCCAATGGGGCCCACAGGGGCCGCAATGAGCACGCCGATGACGGCGGCTTGCAGAAACACGGTGATTGAAGTGAAGTCCATGCACCGATGCTAGGGCGGCGTCTGGCGGTGGAGAATGCAGAAAATTCGGCGAATCCAGATTTAGGTTTCGCTTTTTTCTGTGCCAACCGATAAAGGCTTGTATGGAAGTCGATGACAAAGCCTGGCGCCTGATCAGCGCGCTGCAGGCCGATGGCCGCGCCTCGCTCAAGGAACTGGCCGAGGCCGTGGGCCTGTCAGTGCCCGCCACGCTGGAGCGTCTGCGGCGTTTGCAGGAAGTGGGCGTGGTGCGTGGCGTGCATGCCGACATCGACCCCGCCAAGGTCGGCTACGGCGTGCGCGCCGTGGTGGGCATCAACGTGCCGCAGCCCGGCAAGAAGGCGCTGATCGACAAGCTGCGCCAGTCGCCCCAGGTGCTCGAATGCCACCACGTCAGCGGCAACGACTCGTATGTGATGCAGGTCGTGGCGCGCGATCTGCCCGATCTGGAGCGCTTTCTGGGCGACATCAACGGCTATGGCGAAACACGCACGTCCATCGTGTTCTCCACTCCCATCCCGCTGCGCGGCCTGGCCCGCCCGGAGGCGGGCTGACCCACCCCTCAGAACGTGATCTTTACCGACGCCGCACTGCGCTGCGCGTCGCCATGGAACACCGCCTCGATGTTGTTGCCATCCGGGTCCAGAACAAAGGCGGCGTAGTAGCCGGGGTGGTAAGCCCGCTCGCCCGGCGCGCCGTTGTCGGTGCCGCCGTGGGCCAGCGCAGCTTGGTAGAACGCATCCACCATCGCCCGGTCCCGGGCCTGAAACGCCAGGTGGTGGCGGCCTGTCAGGTGGCCCTGCGCGGCAGGGCTGTCGGCCGACGACACAAACAGCTCGTCGGCCCAGAAGTAGCCTTCGTCCGCCCCGCCCATGGGCACCTGCAGGGCCTGCAGCACCGCCGTGTAGAAGGCCTGGCTGGCCGCCAGGTCGCGCACGACCAGTTGCACATGGTCAAACAGCCTGCCCCGGTGGATTTCTTGCGCTTCCATGCTGTGCTCCTTTCGTAGACCGTCGGTGCGTTCTGGCTTCAAGCCAGCGCGTGCAGACCCACGCGGTTGCCATCCAGGTCATGGATGTGCGCAAAGAAGCCCATTCCCGGCGGCAGCGCCTGGCGCGGCAGGGCCACGCGGCCGCCCTGGGCCACCGCGCGGTCCAGCGCGGCGTCGAGCGAGGGCGATGCGTCCAGGTACACCAGCGTGCCGCTGCCCGACACCTGGGGCGCCGTGGGGCCCATCATCAGCGCGCCGCCTGCACCATCGGCTTCGGGGTCGTAGGCAAACACGGCGCCTTCGCTCGGGCCCATGTTCTCGCGGCGCATGGGCTGGCCCAGCACGGCTTCGTAGAAGGCCTGGGCGCGGTCCAGCTGGGTGGTGGGGATCTCAAACCAGGCGATGGCATTTTTCATGGGGGCTCCTTGTGTGTGAAAGAAAGAATCAACGAACAGACAAACAAACGAAGCCCCGATGGTGAGCGGGGGCTGCTGACAGCGGAGTGTCAGCAGCCTGTCACCCCGCATCACATTGCCGGAGCGGGCGCTGACGCCGCCACCTGCGCCCGAAACGCACGCGGTGACAGCCCCGCATCGCGCGTGAAGGCGCGGGTGAAGTACGCCGGGTCGGCATAGCCCAGCGTGTAGGCAATGGTGGCCACGCCCAGGTGGGTGTAGGCCAGGTTGCGCCGCGCCTCGCGCATCAGGCGCGCCTCAATCAGCCGCTGGGCCGACACGCCCGTGGCAGCACGCGCCACGCGGCTCAGGTGCGTGGGCGACACCGCCAGCGCCCGCGCGTAGTCGGCCACCTGCCAGTGCTCCAGAAAATGCGCCTCGATCAGCGCCTCCAGCCGCTGCACCAGGCTGGACTCTGGCGCGTGGGTGTCGTCCGGGCTGTGCTCTTCCATCGCGCGCGCCACCCAGCCCAGCAGCGTGGCGCTCAGGCCCCGCAGCACCAGCGCACGCGCCTTGGCACGGCCCGAGAACTCCTGCCAGACCTGGCCCATGGCCTGGTGCAGCTCTGGCGGCGCAGGCGCCACAGCGGGCCGCGCCAGGTCGCGCCGCACATCGCCCACGCGCACAAAAATCTCGTCCATCAATTCATCCGCCAGCGTGGCCACCCAGCCCTGCGTGTGCTGCGTAAAGCGGAATGCGTGCACATGCCCCTGCGGCACGTTGATGAGCGCCCCGGCAAACAGCGCAATCCGCTCGCCATCCAGGTGCGCCACGCCCCCGCCCGAGGTGATCAGCAGCACCTGGTGCAGCCGCGTGTGCCGGTGCGGCGCCAGCTCCCAGTCGTGCAGCGCCGACCGCTCGGCAATCGTCTCGCAGTGCAGCACATCGGGCAGGTGCTGCGACTCGCCGAACAGGCTGTACGAGTGGATGGTTCCGATGTTCGAAAAGTGCATGTTCTGGCTCCATCCGTCCATTCAACGCGGCGACTGTGCCACGTATCTTTGGGTGGTCGTTTTGACCCATGTCATCAACCCAACAGAGCGGCTCACACAACTCAGCGAAGCGCCCTGGCCAGGCGTCCTGCCGCAGACAGTACAAGTAGTACGGCAAGGCGGGACAACAACGCCAGGGGAGTTTTGTGAGTCGCTCGCCACAAAGGAGACACCATGAAAACCCAGGTTTGCATCATCGGCGGAGGCCCCTCGGGCCTCATGCTCTCGCAGCTCTTGCACCTCAAGGGCATCGACACCATCGTGCTGGAGCGCCAAAGCCGTGAATACGTGCTGGGCCGCATCCGCGCCGGCGTGCTGGAGCATGGCTTTGCCGCGCTGATGCGCGAAGCCCAGTGCGGCGAGCGCATGGACCGTGAAGGCGAGATCCACGACGGCTTCATCATTGCCCACGACGGCCAAATGAACCGGGTCGATTTGCACAAGTACAGCGGCGGCAGCTCCGTAGTGGTCTACGGCCAGACCGAGCTGACGCGCGACCTGTACGAAGCACGCGACCGCATGAAGGGCATCGTCATCCACAACGCCGAAGACGTGCAGCCGCACGACCTGAAAAGCGCCAACCCGTATGTGACCTACCGCAGTGGCGACGAGGTGGTGCGCATCGACTGCGACTTCGTCATCGGCGCCGACGGCTTCCACGGCGTGAGCCGCAAGTCCATTCCGCGCGACGTGCTCAAAGAGTATGAAAAGGTCTACCCCTTCGGCTGGCTGGGCGTGCTCTCGCGCACCAAGCCCGTCTCGCCCGAGCTGATCTACGCCAAGCACGAACGCGGCTTTGCGCTGTGCTCGCTGCGCTCGCAGGTGCTGAGCCGCTACTACATCCAGGTGCCGCTGACCGACAACGTGGAAGACTGGTCTGACGAAGCCTTCTGGGCCGAGCTGAAACGCCGCCTGCCCGCCGAGGTGGCCGCACAGCTCACCACCGGCCCATCCATCGAAAAGTCCATCGCCCCCCTGCGCTCCTTCGTGGCTGAGCCCATGCGCTACGGCAACCTGTTCCTGGCGGGTGACGCCGCCCACATTGTGCCGCCCACCGGCGCACGGGGCCTGAACAGCGCGGCGTCCGACATCTACTACCTGTACCACGCCATGGTGGCGCACTACAAGGATGGCGACAGCACCGGCCTCGACAAATACTCCGAAAAAGCCCTGGCCCGCGTGTGGAAGGCCCAGCGCTTCTCGTGGTGGATGACGACCATGCTGCACACCTTCCCCGAGTCGCTGGCCTACGACCAGAAGCTGCAGGACACGGACCTGGCGTACCTCTTCTCGTCCGAGAAGGCGCTCGGCTCGCTGGCAGAAAACTACGTGGGGTTGCCGTTCTGAGCGCCTGGCAGTAGCGCTGCCGCCCAATCCAAGGCCTGCATGGGGTTCTCTCATGCAGGCTTTTTCTTATGGGGATGCCTAGTTGGCGTTGCTCGCAATCGGCGCTCCGTCTGCTCACGCGGCGCACCCTACGGCCTGCGCATTGCGGCTCCATGCGGCCCTCATGACAACTCCGCTTTCCATGCAGCCGCCCTGCACGGCAATTGCCATCTGCTACGGAAAATTTAGGCAGAACTGATGCTTACGCCCGCACAGCAGGCCCGATAGCATCACACCAAGTTTTCAGATCATTGGCCCCGTGCTGTCGATGTGCAATTCGACGATGGCTTGAACACGATGAAGCTGCTGACGCAGCGTTTTGAGGCAGTGCACTGGCCGGTAGCGGGTGCCCATCAACAACTAGGAAAGCCATCAAAAATGGATTGGGTCCCGATAGTCTTCATCACCTTCAAGGTGCTCGTGTTTGGTACCTGCATGTTCTACGCCATCAAGTGGCATCACGACCAAGGGAAGAAGGCGAAAGAAGAGGCCGGCAGATCGCCAATGCCAACGGAACGCACGCCGGGCACGGGGGAGTAGGCAGCTAACGCCCTGCGATGGTCGGCGGAGCATCGGACTTCTATCTACCTGCACCACGCCATGGTGGTCCGCTACCAGAAAAACGGCGATCGTGCGAGGCTCGATAAATACTCCGAAAAGGCTCTGGCCCACGCTTCTCGTGGAGGCATGGCGACCATGCCGCGCACCGTCCCCGAATCGCTGGCGTATGACCAGAAGCTGCACGACATGGATCTGGCGTCTACGGTCGGAAGCTGCGCACTTGAATGAAGCTTAGAGCGCCTTGTGCAAACGGAAGCAGTTCAGCGTCAGTTACCTCATTCCGCGGATAGCCACCGGAAGTATCGTGATGAAAGGCTGACGCAAAGTCATTGAAGCTAACAAGTTCGGCGCGAAGCGGTTGCAGCTTCACTAACGGATGGGGAGCTGTGGCTGTCCTGACCAACTCAAGCATTTCGCCCACTGTCTGTCCTTCCTTGAACTTCTTCGGGAAGCAACGGTGTAAGTGGCCTTCGACTAGCAAGCGGAGAGCCTTAGCGACCTCTAATCGGTCGATACCCGCCTCGGCAGCGATGTATCGCTCCACCAAAACATAGTGCTTGTAGTACTCGGAACTACAGTAGTCATCAAGGTCGAAGCTACCGTCTAAGTAGCTGAGGTCTTGCGCGTCACGTTGCAGAGCAAGTTCAACCGACTCAGCCAGGTTTTTTTTCGTGGCCCGTTTCTTCAGCTCTCGTAAGAAGTGGGCGTCATGCCCGAGCGCAATTACCTGAGAGCACTCAGTGAGCATTCGAAGGACGGCTTCGATAGTGTTGTGTCTACGATGCTTGTCAAGACTCGTGAATACATCGTCCAGCACAACGACAGCGCCCGCTTTGTTCGGGTCTGCAAAGAGCTTTGCTAGGAAGAATGCAAAGGCCAGTGTTCGCTTATCGCCCTCACTGAGAGCTGAATGGAACGACATGTCGCCACCGCCTCTGGGGCCAACCTTCACCGTCGCACCGCGAACCCTGAGAACGTACTCTGAACGGGCCGGTCCGCCGACGTAAGTGGTAGCCAGATTTTCGACCTTGAATGGTGCTGCAAACTTGGTGAGCCAGTCGTTGATTGCAGACTGAAACTTCGTCAAGGTCTCAGACATTACCTTTTCTAGTTCAACACGTGCTGCGTTCTTTGCCTTCTCTGCAGCTTTGTGAGCTTCGCGAGCTGTCCTGTAGTCTTCTACGCGCTCAATAGCATCTGGTTCATATCGGTTTTTACGAATCAAGAGTCCCTTGCGTTTCTTCTCCAGCTCTGACACGTTAGGCGCCGACATTCTCCGCTTGTACTCCTCCAGCTTGTGGTTGTGCGCTTCAACTGTTTTGTTGTACCTTTCGCTCTGCTCCACGACCTTTGAAAGCGCGGCCTTCGTAGCATCGAGTGCTGAGATGTCGATAGTCGAGTGGGGAGCGTCAACTTTTGCTTGAGCGAGGCCGCGCAGCGTAGCCTTCGCAGCTTTCAGCACCGCGTTAGCTCCCTCCAAATCCAAGGGAGGAAGTCGGTCTAGTTCTAGACTTTCTGACCATAACTCCGCGACGCTCTGGTTCGCCTCAAGCGTTCCTACCCATTGAATGAGTTGTCTATCGCCCACTTGGCGATTGATGTCAAGCTGGAGGTTCGCTACACGGCTCAGGTGTGCCGTGTATTCCCCGTCGAAGTACTCTCTGTAGGACTTGAGTAGATCCACGTCGGATGTCTTCTGACCACAGAAGGGGCACTCCTGATCAGGCATGTGGCGTAGCCCCTCGGCAACCCAGCGCTCAGTCTCGGCGCCGTTGTGCTTGGCAAAGTGTGCCTTGGCCTCCTGCTCGGCCTTGATAGCCAAACTGCTGAATGAGCCAACTAAGACCTCTTCGATATCGGACAGGTCAAACGAGGGGACAGGAACAGTTCTGAAGGACGAGCGGGTTGCAATTCGCGAGGAGGCGCGAGCCTCGCTGATTTCCTTGTCTACCGTCTCAAGTTGAGCCTCAACGTCTTTAAGTGACTCTAGCCTAATGAACTCCTCGACACTTAGTTCGCCTCGATACCCAGCCAGCGCAGCTTCAGCGGCAGCGAGCTTCGTTGAGCACTCCTTTTGTGCTGTTCCGAGCTGTTCATATTTGGCACGCTCCACCACGGCGGCTTGCCCCAATGCTAGGTTTAAGAGCGACTCGCGCTGCTCCGGCAGGACTTCACCCTGAGCGTAGATGTTTCTCTCAACGAAGGTCTGATTGAAGACGTGTAGATTGGGCTTGGCCCCAGACCAGCCCGCCGCTGAAAACTCAGCATTGAAGGCCGCCGTCCCAGGGGGGGAAAAGCGCATAACGACCTTCTGATCAGCGGTGCTTCCAAATGTTTTGCGGCTTTTCAGTTCATCAGCATCGGTGTTCGCGCAGGCAAGCAATACAGAGGATAGAGTTGACTTCCCTCTTGCGTTATCGGCATATATGAGCGCAAGTTTCTTGAGGGTCGAGACCTTCTGCACGGCGCTTTTGAATACACCGCGTTTTCGATGCTGATGATTCGTTCTAACACTTCTTGGCTCCTCCCATGAAGATGTGTGGCAAGCCTTTGAAATGTAACAATCTTGTGAGATTGAGCTCGTCGCTAACCATCTAGTCTTGATCTGTGGCGCGCAGAACAAAAAAGCCCGGCACAAGCCGGGCTTCCCACTTTCAGGTGGCCATCACTTGCAGCTGAAACTGCTTGCGCTCTCCACATCCCCCGTGCCGTTGTAACGCGCCACCTTGGGGTACACGCACAGTGGCCGGGTGCGGTTGGCAGACCAGCTGGCGGGCAGCTCGGTGTTGACCACGTTGGCGCCTGCGCCGCGTGCCTTTGCCGTCACGCTGTCGGGGGCCTTGCCTTGTTCCACCCACGCCACCAGCGGGGCCAGCATGTCGAACTGGTCGGTGGCGGGGCCGCCGGAGCAGTGGTTCATGCCGGGCACCAGGAACAGGCGGGCAAAGGCGTCGGCCTTGCCGCGGTGGTTGGCCTGCAGGCGGTCCATCCAGTTGGCGGTGTCCATGGGCGAGAACACGCCGTCGGCCACGCCGTGGAAGACGATCATCTTGGCGCCCCGGTTCTTCAGGGCGCTCAGGTCGGCTTCGTTGGGCGGGGTCATGTACGACCAGGGCGACTCGGTGTAGGTGGTGTTGGTGGCGAACATCTTGGGGTAGTCGGTCTCCATGCTGAAGTTCAGCGCGTACTGCATGCCGGGGATGGCGGTGAATGCGGCCACGCTGGATGGGGGCGACGTGAAGATGAAGGCCACTGCACCTGCGTCGCGCGTGGCGGGCGCGCCAAAGTGCCACGATGCAAAGTTGGCGCCCGCAACGCCGGGGTCCCACCAAGTGCCGGTGTACAGCGCCTCGCCCTTGCTGTTCTTGGGGCCCGCAAAGATGCTGGCCAGCACGCCCTTTTGCTCGCTGGTGATGCAGCTGCCGTCGCGCGCGCCGSTGCAGGWGGGCACGTCGGTCTGCAGGTTGAAGGCGGCCTGGCAGGCGGCCACGTCATTGACCTGGCCGTCGGCCACGCCGTCCAGCGCGTCGCACTTGGCGACGATCTTGCTGCTGATGAGTTTGAACTCGGCCGGGCTCACGGCGGTGTTCAGGTCGGGCAGCCCGGTGGTGGCGTCTTTGGTGGACACCTTGGCGTATTGCTGGGCTTTCCACAGTTGCGTGGTGGCGGCCTTGGGCAGGTGAAAGCCGGGGTTGCCCGCCAGGATGCCGTCGTACTGGTCGGCATAGCGCGATGCGCCCACCATGGCGTGGCGGCCGCCGTTGGAGCAGCCGGCCAGGTACGAGCGGTCGGGCGCCTTGCCGTAGGCGCTCTTGATGAGGTTCTTGGCCATGGGGGTGAGGGTGCCCACGGCCTGGTAGCCGTAGTCCAGCCGGGCTTGCGGGTCCACGCCAAAGAAGGGCGTGGGTGCGCCATGGCCTGCGTCAGAACTGAGCACTGCAAAGCCTTGCACCAGGCCGGGTGCCACGGGTGCGGCGCCGCTGACCGAGCCCAGCGCGGTGACCACGCTACCGTCCAGGCCGCCGTTGGCCTGGTGCAGAAAGCGGCCGTTCCACTCCACGGGCAGGCGCATTTCAAAACCAATGGCGTAGCTGGCGCCGTCCACCGGGCCGGTGCGCTCTTTCATCTTGCCTTTGACGAGGCAGTGCGCGGGCGCCTGGGTGGTCACGCCCTGCACGGTGATGGGGCCTGCGGGCACCTGTTCGGCCGAGGTGATGCGCGTGTCGGGCAACGCCAGGCTGCTGGCCAGCGTGGCGCACGACTGCAGGGTGGCCGGTGTGGCGGCGGAGAGCTGGGGCAGGGCGGCGTCGGACGAGCCGCCACAGCCCATGAGCAAGGCAGCAGCCGCCGCCGAGATCGCCAGGGGGTGGTGGGCACGCATCCGGTTTCTTCTCATCTTCAAGCGCATGGTGTTGTCTCCAGTGGTTTTTTTGAGGCGCAAGGAACCCCGCAACGTGGCCTCAACACGCTGTGGGTGGGAGATGGATGAAGCTTGTGTTTTGCTACTGAATCAGGAGCTGCTCGTGCATATAAATCATGCGCTTGCGGCCTCCTGGGGCCTGAATTCAAACGCCTGGGCAATGCGCTGGCGCAGGATGGTGGTGCGCAGATCGAACTCGGGCAGCACCCATTGGGCGAAGGCCTGGGCGGGTGGGGTCCAGCGGTCTGTGGCGGCCGTGGATTGTTCCGCGCGGTGGGGGCGTGCGGCGCCGATCTGGGCCCAGGCCCATTCCAGCAGCACCAGCGCTACGGCGCGCAGGTAGTCGTCGGCCACCCAGTAGGGCAGCTCGGGGTCGGACTGGGCGGCAATCGCCAGGGTCTGCGTGATCTCCACCAGGGCATGGCGGCGTGCGCTGGCAGCGGCGCTGGGGGCTGCGCCGGGCAGTGTGGTCAGCAGCGTTGCCAGGCCTTGGCCGCCRTCGGSCAGCACCTTGCGCACCAGCAGGTCGATGGCCTGGATCTCGTTGGTGCCCTCGTAGATCATGGCCACGCGCGCGTCGCGCACGATCTGCTCGATGCCCCATTCACGCACATAGCCGTGGCCGCCAAACACCTGTAGGCAGGCGCTGGCGCCGTGGAAGGCCTGGTCGGTGAGTGCAGCCTTGAGCACGGGCGTGACCAGCGCGCACCAGCGCTGCGCGGCGGCGCGTTCACCCGCGTCGGTGCTGTGTTTGGCCACATCGAGTTGCAGGGCCGTGTGGTAGGCCAGCACGCGGCCGCCGTCGATCCAGGCGCGCTGTGTGTGCAGGATGCGGCGGATGGCAGGGTGGTCTTGAATGAGGCTGGTGTCCTTGGCGCCGGGCGCGCGCATCTGGCGGCGCTCGGCCGCATAGGTGCTGGCCTTTTGCCACGCGGCTTCCAGCAGGCCGATGCCTTGCAGGCCCACGTGCAGGCGGGCGGCGTTCATCATCACGAACATGGCGTTCAGGCCCTTGTTCGGCTCGCCCACCAGCCAGCCGGTGGCGTCGTCAAAGCGCATCACGCAGGTGGGGCTGCCGTGCAGGCCCATCTTTTCTTCGATGCGCTCGCAGACCACGGCGTTGTGGCTTCCATCCTGAAGAATCTTGGGCACCAGGAACAGCGACAGGCCCTTGGGCCCCGCAGGCGCATCGGGCAGGCGGGCCAGCACCAGGTGCACGATGTTGTCCGTCAGGTCGTGTTCGCCGCCGGAGATAAAAATCTTGCTGCCGTTCACCCGCGCGCTGCCGTCGGGCTGGGGCACACCGCGTGTGCGCACCATTCCCAGGTCGCTGCCCGCATGGGCTTCGGTCAGGCACATGGTGGCCAGCCATTCGCCGGTGGCGACCTTCTCCAGGTACTGCGCCTTCAGGGCATTGCTGGCGTGGTGCTTGATGCATTCGTACGCGCCGTGCAGCAGGCCGGGCGCCATGGTCCAGCCGTGGTTGGCACCGGCCAGCCATTCAAACAGCACACACTCCAGCACCGCAGGCAGGCCCTGGCCGCCATCGTCGGGCGCGCAAGACAGCGACGGCCAGCCCGCCTGCCAGAAGGCCTGGTACGCATCGCGAAAACCTGCGGGGGTGTGCACGCGTCCACCGTCAAAGCGGCAGCCTTCTTCGTCGCCGCTGCGCTGCAGCGGGGCGATGGCGCTGTCCACGAACTTGGCCGCCTCGTCGAGCACCTGGGCCGCCAGGTCGCCGTCGGTATCCGCAAACGGCGCCAGGCCCTGCCAGCGCGTGGGCGCCTTCAGCACGGTGGTCAGCAGGTGCTGGATGTCGGCAAGGGTCTGGCGGGCTTGCATGGTTTGCTCTCTTATTAGTAGCTGTTTGCGCTTGATGGTTGGGCGCTAGCGGCTGTTTCTTCTATTTTTTGCCATGCGGCGGCCCGGACTGGGGTGCCAGTCCGGACCTGCGGCGCAGGGGAAATCAGGACTCTGCGGTGAAGCCGATCTTCTTGATCAGCGGGCCCCAGCTGTCGTACTCGGCCTTTTGCCAGCGGGCCTGTTCTTCAGGGGTGGAGCCATGGGGCATCAGGCCCACGATGGCCAAGCTGTCGATGACCGACTTTTCCTTCAGCGCGGCGTTGATGGCGGCGTTGGCAGCAGCAATCACGGGCTTGGGCGTGGCGGCCGGGGCGTAGAAGCCAAACCATTCTTCAGTGGTCAGCTCAGGGAAGCCCTGTTCGGCAAACGTGGGCACATCCGGCACGTAGATGGAGCGCTTGGGGCCCGAGGTGGCCAGGATGCGCAGCTTGCCTGCCTTGTAGTTGGCGATGAAGTCGCCGTGCGGCGTGACCATGGCAGCCACCTGGCCGCCCACCACGTCCGTCACGCCAGGGATGGAGCCACGGTAGGGCACGTGGCGCAGGTCCACACCGCTGTTGATGCCCAGCAGTGCGCCCAGGAAGTGGGGCGTGGAGCCCGCGCCGGGCGAGCCGTAGCTGGCGTCCTTGGGGTTGGCCTTGGCCCAGGCCAGGAASTCSKKCACSKTCTTCACGCTGGCGGGCACCRYGGGGCCCACGGCCAGGCCGTGGTGCATGATGGCTGCGATCGACACGGGCGCGAAGTCCTTGTCGGTGTAGTTCATCTTGCTGTAGATGTGCGGGTAGTTGGCCAGGGCCGACACCTGTGCCACGGCCAGCACCGAGCCGTCTGCTGGCGCAGCTTTGAGCGTSTCSAGCGCAATGCGSCCGCCCGCGCCGGGCTTGTTTTCCACCACGCCAGGGTTCTTGCTGAACGCGCTGCCAGCCCACTTCTCGGCCACGCGGCGGGCCACGGTGTCGCCCGAGCTGCCGGCGGGGAAGCCGAAGTACACCTTCACCTGGTCCACCTGGGCATGGGCGGCAAAGGGGTGGAAGGCGCCCAGCGCGGCGCTGGCGCCAAGGGCCTGAACGAATTGACGGCGGGTGGTGGTCATGCTGATGTCTCCTGGTGTGTGTCTGACGGAAATCTCGGGGGTCAAGCTGGAGCGCTTTCGCGCCCTCTTGTTATTTACTGATGTGTGGCGCTGATCGTTTACCGCGGCGCCATGCGCAGGGCGCCRTCSAGGCGRATSACTTCGCCGTTSAGGTGGCCGTTGGTCACGATATGGCAAGCCAGCTCGGCAAACTCTTCGGGTTTGCCCAGGCGTGGCGGGAAGGGGATGCTGGCCGCCAGCGACTGTTGCACGGCCTCGGGCAGCTCTTTCATCAGCGGCGTGGCAAASAGGCCSGGCGCCACGGTGCASACGCGGATSGCGTGCTGCGCSAGGTCGCGCGCCATCGGCAGCGTCATGCCSRCSAGGCCSSCCTTGGAGGCGCTGTAGGCCTGCTGGCCCACCTGGCCGTCAAAGGCCGCGACGGATGCGGTGAACATCATCACGCCGCGCTCGCCGTTGTCCAGCACGGGCAGCTTGCTGCAGGCGGCGGCAAACAGGCGGCTCACGTTGTAGCTGCCGATGAGGTTGATGTTGATGACGCGCGCGAAGTCTTCCAGCGGTGCGGCGCTGCCGTCGCGCTGCACCACGCGCTTGGCGCTGCCAATGCCGGCCACGTTCATGAGGATGCGGGCGGGGCCGTGGGCGGCAGCGGCCTTCTCCAGCGCGGCGGTCACGCTGGCGGCGTCGGTGATGTCGCAGGGGCAGGCTACGCCGCCAATTTCAGCAGCAACTTTTTCGGCCAGCTCGGCATTGCGGTCGAGCACGGCCACCTTGGCGCCCAGGCGGGCCAGTTCGCGTGCGGTGGCCTCGCCGAGGCCCGATGCGCCGCCGGTCACGAGGGCGGCTTGTCCTTGAATCTGCATGGTGGGTCTGTCCTGTTCGGGGTGGGGTTCAGGCGCCGGGCTTGAGGATGCCCGGTGCTGTGTCGTCGTGCAAGGCCGTGACGAGCGCATCGCGGTGCTTGAGCACGGCRCGCTGGTTGACGGAGCCCTTGTCGGTGATTTCGCCCTTGTCGATGGARGGCGGCTCGGCCATCAGCAGCGCGCGGGCCACGCGGCTGGCGCTGCCGGTGGCTTCGCGGGCCAGCCCGTCCAGCACCGCCTCGATGCGCTGGCGCACGGCGGGGTGCGCCACCACGTCGGCCCAGGGAGCGTCCGGGCCCAGGCCCGCCACTTCGCGGCAGGCGGGGGAAGGGAACAGCAGGGCGCCCACTTCCTTCATGTTCAGGCCGGTGAGCACCACGTCCTGGATGTAGGGTGCGCCCGCCACGATGATCTTGGCGCGCATGGGGCCCACGCTCACGAAGGTGCCGGTGGAGAGCTTGAAGTCTTCGGCAATGCGGCCGTCAAACGCCAGGCCCCGGTGGATGTTGTTCTCGTCGATCCACTTCACGGCGTCGCCGGTGCACAGGTAGCCTTCGTCGTCAAACGCGTCGCGCGTGGCGGCGTCGGAGCGCCAGTAGCCGGGCGTGAYGTTGGGGCCGCGGTAGCGCACCTCGGTCTTGCCGTCSACCTCCACCAGTTTGAGCACCATGCCGGGCACGGGCGCGCCGATGTGGCCGGAGCGCACGTCGGGGCTGTTGCAGAACATGGCCGAGGGGGCGGATTCCGTCATCCCCAGGCCCGTGCACATCACGATGCGCTCGCCAATGGCGGCCTCTTGTGTGGCGTGAAGGCTGTCCCACACGGGCTGGGCCAGGCCGGCGCCCGAGTAGAAGAACAGGCGCACGCGCGACAGCAGGTTGGCGCGCAGCTGGGCGTCGGTCTTCATGGCCTCGGCAATCATTTCAAAGCCGGTSGGCACGTTGAAGTASACSGTGGGYGCGATCTCGCGCAGGTTGCGCAGSGTCTCGCCAATCAGTGCGGCCGTCGGTTTGCCGTCGTCGATGTACAGCGTGCCGCCATGCATCATCGTGAGGCCGAAGTTGTGGTTGCTGCCGAAGGTGTGGTTCCACGGCAGCCAGTCCACCAGCACGGGCGATGCCTCGGCCAGCACCGGCAGCGACAGCGAGATCTGCTGCAGGTTGGCGCACCACATGCGCTGGGTGTTGATGACCGGCTTGGGCATCTTGGTGGAGCCGCTGGTGAACAGGAACTTCACGATGGTGCCGGGGCCGGTGGCGTGCATGGCCGCGTCCACCGCCGGGGTGGCGGTGGTGTGGCGCAGGCTCTGGAAGGTGCCGGCCTTGCGGCCCTCCAGCGCGCCCTGGGCCAGGATCACTTCGACATCGGCCGCCACGGTGGCTGCGATGGCCTTGCCGTAGCGTGCGCCGTCGGCGGCAAACACCAGGCCGGGGGTGAGGGTGTCGATGACGTGGCGCAGCTTGTCGTAGTCCTGGCTCACGGTGGCATAGGCGGGCGACACGGGGCAGTWGGGAACACCGGCGTAGATGCAGCCCAGCGCCAGCAGGGCGTGCTCGACGGTGTTCTCGCTCAGCACCACCACCGGGCGCTCGGCGTTCAGGCCCCGGTCCAGCAGGGCCTGGCCGATGCTGCGCGCGGCGTCGAGCGCCTGGGCGTAGCTCACATGCTGCCAGTCACCCGTCTTGCCACCGGGCAGCTGTTCGCGGCGTGCCAGAAAGCTGTGGTCGGGCGTGGTCTCCGCCCAGTGCACCAGGTAGTCCGTCACGCGGCGGGCAAAGGCGCCCAGGGGCAGGTCCGCCTGCAGGTAACGCACGCCCGGTGCACCGTCACGCAGGCTGACGCGGGTCACGCCGAAAGTCACGGGGCGGTAGCGGGCCGGGGCGAGGGGGGTGGAGAGGTCGCTCATAGGGGGTTCCAGCAGGGGCAAGGGGTGACTGGGGGCGGGCTCAGTCCTTGCGGACCTTGGCGGCGCGGCCTTCCAGGAAGTCGGCGAGGCGGGACTTGGCTTCAGGGGCGCTCTGGGCGATGGCGGCCATCATGGCTTCGGTGAAGAAGCCCTGGTCGGCGGGCTGCTCGGCAATGCGGGGCAGGGCGTGCATCAGCGCGTAGTTGGTCAGCGGCGCGTTCTGCGCCACGCGCACGGCCAGCTCGAAGGCCTTTTCAAAGGCCTGGCCTTCGGGCACGAGGTACTGGGCAAAGCCGACCTTCTCGCCGTCTTGCGCGTTGTAGACGCGGCCGGTGAGCATCATGTCCGTCATGCGCGCAGCGCCGATGAGCTTGGGGATGCGCACCGCGCCGCCGCCGCCCACGAAGATGCCGCGCGATCCCTCGGGCAGCGCATAGAAGGTGGATTCGTCGGCCACGCGGATGTGGCAGGCGCTGGCCAGCTCCAGCCCGCCGCCCACCACGGCGCCATGCAGCGCAGCGATGACCGGCACGGGGCCGTACTGCACACGCTCCAGCGCGGCGTGCCACATGCGCGAGTGGTGCAGGCCCTGGCCGGCGTCACGCTCTTTCAGCTCCGACAGGTCCAGCCCGGCGCAGAAATGCGGGCCGTCGCCATCAATGACAGCGGCGCGCACGGTGCTGGGCATTTTCTCGAACAGGTCGCGCAGCGCGAGGATCAGGCCGTCGTTCAGCGCGTTGCGCTTGGCCGCACGGGTCAGGCGGATCACGGCCACTTCCTGGTGGTCGCCGCGCAGCTCGAAATGGATGTCTGGATGGGTCATAGAGGCTTTCGTGTTGGTTGAATTGTGGTTATAGTTCATAACCAATTCAAGCAAGCCAAGCCCGTTTTTTATTGGTGTTTACCCTTGATCTGCGTCACGCGCCGTGGCGCATGCTGGGGGTTTGACGCTGCACCGGCGGGCGCCAACCCAGGAGACACGCATGGACCACGCCAATCTGATCGCCATCGACATCCACACCCACGCCGAGGTGAGCTGCTGGAACCCGTTTGACAACTACGGCGAGGAGTACGACCGCGCCGCCGACAAGTACTTCAAGAACGGCCGCCGCCCCACCATTGCCGAGACGGTGGCCTACTACCGAGAGCAGAAGATTGGCCTGGTGATGTTCACCGTGGACGCCGAGTCCAAGATGGGCCGCCGCCGCATCCCCAATGAAGAGATCGCCGAGGCCGCCAAGGCCAACAGCGACATGATGACGGCCTTCGCCAGCATCGACCCCCACAAGGGCAAGATGGGCGCGCGCGAAGCCCGCCGCCTGATCGAGGAGTTCGGCATCAAGGGCTTCAAGTTCCACCCCACGGTGCAGGCCTACCACCCCTACGACAAGATGGCCTGGCCTATCTATGAGGTGATYGCCGAGYACRRSMTGCCSGCCATCTTCCATACCGGCCAYAGCGGCATYGGCWSSGGCATGCGCTGCGGCGGCGGCCTGCGGCTGGAGTACAGCAACCCCATGCACCTGGACGACGTGGCGATTGACTTCCCCGACATGCAGATCGTGATGGCCCACCCCAGCTTTCCGTGGCAGGACGAGGCGCTGTCGGTCGCCACGCACAAGCCCAATGTGTGGATCGACCTGTCGGGCTGGAGTCCCAAGTATTTTCCGAAGCAGCTGGTGCAGTACGCCAACACGCTGCTGAAGGACCGCGTGCTGTTTGGCAGCGACTACCCGCTGATCACCCCCGAGCGCTGGATGAAGGACTTCCAGGAAGCGGGCTTCAAGCCCGAGGTGATGCCCGGCATCCTGAAAGGCAACGCCGTGCGCTTGCTGGGGCTGGACAAGGCCCCGGCAGCGCCGGCCGCCTGATACGCATCCAGGCCTCTTGTGGCCGGCTGAGCGGCCGCTGGATCAGTCGTAGACTTTTTGCAGCAGCCGGATCAGCGTCTTGCGCTCGGCCGCCGTCAAGCGGTTGGTGGCGTCTTCTTCCAGTTGCGCGGCCGTCTGCTCGGCCTGCGCCGTCAGTTCCACCCCGGCGGGCGTCAGGTGCACGCCCATGGCGCGCCCATCGCTCGGGTGTGGGCGCCGCTCGATCAGGCCGCGCCGTTCCAGCGCCGCAATCAAGCCCACCATGTTGGGCGGCAGCACGCTGAGCGTGGCGCACAGCTGGCGCGAGGTGATGCCCGGGTTGTGCGCCACCAGTGACAGCACCGAGAAATCCACCACCTTCAGGTCGTACACGGCCATGCGTTCCATGAACACGGCAATGATGGACAGCGCCGCGCGCCGCGTGTTGTAGCCCACCAGCGTGCGCAAAAAGCCGGTGTCCACGGGCTCGTTGGCGGGGGCTGCGGTGTCTGTGGGGGCGGGGACCGACGGGGATTTCTTGGGGGAGCGGACGCTGGACATGGGGGGAGATTGTGCCGGGCGCCCGGGCCCCTGCGGCCGGTGCGCAGCGCCCGCTGGGTGCTGCGCACCCTCTTTTTGATCAAAATCAGCCGCAGGCGCTAGTGATACATGCGCCAGGCGCTATCAATTTGATATCTGTCTCCGTCAAGGTGCTGATGTGCCTCAAGGGCCGCCAGCGCTACTCACACCGGGCTGCGCAGTACGCGGCGGTATTGCACGGCCTCGGCGACATGGCTGACCTCGGTGGTGGGCGCGCCCGCCAGGTCGGCGATGGTGCGCGCCACCTTCAGCGCCCTGTGCGTGCTGCGTGCCGACCAGCCCAGGCGCGCGGCAGCGGTGTTGAGGAACTTGGCGGCCGCATCGTCCAGGTGCAGGTGGGCGTCGATGGCCTGCCCCTGCAGCGCCTGGTTGGTGCTGCCCTGGCGCGCCAGCGCCTTGGCGCGGGCCTGCTCCACCCGGGCGCGGATGCTGGCGGTGGACTCGCCCGCAGCCGCCTGCACCAGCTGCTCGGCGGGCAGGGCGGGCACCTCCACATGCAGGTCGATRCGGTCCAGCARCGGGCCGCTGAGCTTGGCCTGGTAACGGTGCACCTGGTCGGGCGTGCAGCGGCAGGCGCGCTGCGTGGAGCCCAGAAAGCCGCAGGGGCACGGATTCATCGCCGCGATCATCTGGAACCGGGCCGGAAACTCCGCGCGTTGCGCTGCCCGGGCGATGGTGATGTGGCCGGTCTCTAGCGGCTCGCGCAGAGCCTCTAGCGCAGCGCGGGGGAATTCCGGGAGTTCATCAAGGAAGAGCACGCCCTGGTGGGCCAGCGAGATCTCGCCCGGCCGGGGTGGCGAGCCACCGCCCACCAGCGCCACCGCGCTGGCCGTGTGGTGGGGCTGGCCGGTGGGGCGCACGCCAAAAGCCTCGGGCCGAAAGCGCCCCGCCAGGCTGGCAATGGCGGCGCTCTCCAGCGCTTCGTCCACCGTCATCGCGGGCAGCAGCCCGGCAAARCGCTGCGCCAGCATCGACTTGCCCGAGCCAGGTGGCCCGGCCATCAGCAGGCTGTGGCCGCCAGCCGCTGCAATCTCCAGCGCGCGCTTGGCGCCCGCCTGGCCCTTCACGTCGGCCATGTCGGGCCCGGTGGTGCTGGCGGTGAGCGCGGTGGCCTGCAGGCGGGTCCAGCCGTCGTTGGCCACGTCGGCATCGCCACCGGCCGTGCTGCCCGGTGGCAGGAACGCCCGCACCACATCCAGCAGGTGCCGCGCACGCACCACGCGCGCGGCGGGCACCAGGGCGGCCTCTTCGGCGCTGCCGGGCGGCAGCACCAGCTGTGCGTCAATCTGCTGGGTCTGCAGGGCCAGGCTGGTGGCCAGCGCGCCGCGCACGGGGCGCAGCTCGCCGGACAGCGACAGCTCGCCCGCAAACTCGTAGCCTGCCAGGCGGCTGGCATCCACCTGACCGCTGGCGGCGAGGATGCCCAGCGCAATCGGCAGATCGAAGCGGCCCGAATCCTTGGGCAGGTCGGCGGGGGCAAGGTTGACGGTGATGCGTTTGTTCGACGGGAACTCCAGCCCCGCGTTCTGCAGCGCGGAGCGCACGCGCTCGCGGGCTTCTTTCACCTCCACCTCGGCCAGCCCGACCAGCGTGAAGCTGGGCAAACCGTTGGCCAGATGCACTTCGACGGTGACTGCAGGCGCCTGCAGCCCCAGAAGGGCGCGGCTTTGCACCAAAGCAAGACTCATGAAGCGATTTCTCCCCAGATGGGTGCGTTTTGTGGTTTTTTAGCGCGACCTGTTGGGTGTCTGCACCAGTTGGGTGCAACATGCCGGACGCGGTCACCGCCACTGTACTGGGGATTGTTGTAACGCAACGCAACCGTGCAGCGCGCCGTGCACCTTGGTGTGGCACGGTCCGTGCTTAAAGCGCTTGTCCCTACTTTGTCCAACCGGAGGAAACATGACCCGCGCCATCATCAAGACCCTGGGCGTTGCCCTTGTTGCAACCCTTCCCATGCTGGCCAGCGCCCAGCTCACCGCCAACGTCAGCCTGACCACGAACTACAAGTTCCGTGGCCAGGACCAGGACACGTCCAAGGTCAAGGCCGTCAAGCCCGCACTGCAAGGCGGCTTTGACTACACCTTCGGCGAAACCGGCTTCTACGTGGGCAACTGGAACTCCAGCGTCAACTGGCTGTCCGGCAACTCGCTCGAATCCGACATCTACGGCGGCTACAAGTTCAAGGCCGGTGACGTGGACCTGGACGTGGGCCTGCTGACCTACATCTACCCCGGCAACAGCGCGGGCAACACCACCGAAGTCTATGGCGCTGCCACCTTCGGCCCCGTGACGGCCAAGTACTCGCACACCCTGTCCAAGGACTACTTTGCCTACGCAGGTCCTGGCATGAAGGGCCGCAACACCGGCTACCTGAACCTGGCGTTTGCCCAGGAAGTGGCCCCCAGCACCACGCTGAAGGCGTCGGTCGGCTTCACCCGCTTTGGTGGTGACATCACGGCCYCCAACTTCATGGACTACAGCCTGGGCGGTTCGTACGACTTCGGCGGCGGCGTGTCCCTCGGCGCTGCCGTGGTTGGCGCCACCAAGAAGGCCTTCTACGGCCCGGTCAACAAGTCGCGCGTGATCGTCACGCTCACCAAAACCCTGTAAGTCTCAATGGGCGCCGGTGGCGCCCATTCCGGAGGAACTGAAAATGAAAATGGTGACAGCCATCATCAAGCCCTTCAAGCTCGACGAAGTGCGCGAAGCGCTCTCCGACATCGGCGTGCAAGGCATCACGGTGACCGAAGTCAAGGGCTTTGGCCGCCAGAAGGGCCACACCGAGCTGTACCGCGGYGCRGAGTAYGTGGTSGACTTYCTKCCCAAGGTCAAGATCGAGGCSGCSGTGKCCGACGACCTSGTSGACCGCGTGATCGAGTCCATCGAGACCGCAGCGCGCACCGGCAAGATCGGTGACGGCAAGATTTTCGTGACCCACCTGGAGCAGGTGGTGCGCATCCGCACTGGCGAAACCGGCAAGGAAGCCCTGTAAGGGCGAGGCCGCATCCCATACAAGAAGAGAAACGCCATGAAAAAACTGCTTGCTTCCTTCATTCTGGGGCTGAGTCTGCTATCCGGCGGATCGGCTGTCCTCGCCCAGGCGCCCGCCACGGCAGAGGCCTCGGCACCCGCTGCGGCTGCACCAGCGGCTGAAGCCCCTGCCGCAGCGGCTGCACCGGCTGCTGCTGCCGCCGCTGCGCCTGCAGCGCCCGCCGCAGAAGCGCCTGCTCCTGTCCCCAACAAGGGTGACACCGCGTGGATGATGACCTCCACCATCCTCGTGATCCTGATGGTCCTGCCCGGCCTGGCGCTGTTCTACGGCGGCCTGGTGCGCAGCAAGAACATGCTGTCCGTGCTGATGCAGGTGATGGTCACSTTCTCGMTGATCGTGGTGCTGTGGYTCATCTAYGGCTACAGCCTSGCSTTCACCGAAGGCGGTGCCTTCATCGGTGGTTTCGACCGGCTGTTCATGAAGGGCATCTGGGACAACGCCGCAGGCACGTTTGCCAACGCGGCCACGTTCAGCAAGGGTGTCGTGATTCCGGAAGTGGTGTTTGCCGCCTTCCAGGCCACGTTCGCCGGCATCACCTGCGCCCTGATCGTCGGTGCGTTCGCAGAGCGCATCAAGTTCAGCGCCGTCATGCTGTTCATGGTCCTGTGGTTCACGTTCAGCTACCTGCCGATCGCCCACATGGTGTGGTTCTGGATGGGTCCTGATGCCTACGCCTCCAAGGAAGTGGCCGACGCCATGACCAGCAAGGCAGGCCAGATCTGGCAGTGGGGTGCTCTGGACTTCGCTGGCGGTACCGTGGTGCACATCAACGCCGCTGTGGCGGGCCTGGTGGGTGCGTTCATGGTGGGCAAGCGCATTGGTTACGGCAAGGAAGCCATGGCGCCTCACAGCCTGACGCTGACCATGGTCGGTGCCTCGCTGCTGTGGGTGGGCTGGTTCGGTTTCAACGCCGGCTCTGCCCTGGAAGCCAACGGCTTCGCTGCCCTGGCCTTCATCAACACGCTGGTGGCTACCGCTGCTGCCGTGCTSGCATGGTGCATSGGTGAAGCGCTGATGCGCGGCAAGGCYTCGATGCTGGGYGCSGCKTCGGGYGCCGTGGCRGGCCTGGTGGCCATCACSCCGGCYGCMGGCAACGTCGGTATCGGCGGTGCGCTGGTCATCGGTCTGGTGGGCGGTTTTGCCTGCCTSTGGGGYGTCAACGGCCTCAAGAAGCTGCTSGGYGCGGACGACTCGCTCGACGTGTTCGGCGTGCACGGYRTCGGCGGTATCGTSGGYGCSCTGCTSACCGGCGTKTTCAACGCCCCTGGTCTGGGTGGCCCTGGCTACGTGGCCGACTGGGTGACCGCCACCATGGTGACCTCTGCCGACTACTCCATCGCTGCCCAGGTGTGGACACAGGCCAAGGCCGTGCTGCTGACCATCGTGTGGTCGGGCGTGGTGTCCTTCGTGGCCTACAAGGTGGTTGACCTGACGGTGGGCCTGCGTGTCTCGGAAGAAGACGAACGCGAAGGTCTGGACATCACCTCGCACGGCGAAACGGCGTACAACCGCTGATCGCTCTGCGCCCTACGCGCTGCGGTGTCTGGTGGCACCGTGGCGTCGCAATAAGAACAAGCGAGTTACTCCTCTGGTTACTTCAGCCCGCCGACCACCGGCGGGCTTTTTTCGTACCGGTGGGTGACGCGTGTGGGACTGGCGCGCCAGGGGGCCAAAGGTCCCGTGGCATCCGCCAGTCCTTTGCACGTCCGCTGTTCAAAAAATTCACGCCCCCTGCATGCCGTGCGGCGGACCGCTGCCGCTACGATGCACGGATGGACTTTCCCCTCGCCCCGATCACTGAGCGCGTGCGCGCTGCCGCCGCCGACCAGACCCCGTTGCGCATCCGTGGCGGGGGCACCAAAGACTTCCATGGCCTGGCGCTGCACGGCGAGGTGCTCGACACCCGGGTGCTGCGCGGCATAGTGAGCTACGAGCCCAGCGAGCTGGTCGTCACCGTGCGGGCCGGCACCCCGCTGGCCGAGCTGGAGGCCGCGCTCGCCGAGCAGGGCCAGTGCCTGCCTTTTGAACCCCCGCATTTCGCCAAGCCCCCTTCGGGCGCTGCCACCGTGGGCGGTATGGTGGCGGCCGGCCTGTCGGGCCCGGCGCGCGCCAGCGTGGGGGCGGTGCGTGACTATCTGTTGGGCGTGACCCTGCTCAACGGCAAGGCCGAGCTGCTCACCTTCGGCGGCCAGGTCATGAAGAACGTGGCGGGCTATGACGTGGCGCGCCTCATGGCCGGTGCCTGGGGCACGCTGGGGCTGCTGACCGAAGTGAGCCTCAAGGTGCTGCCCGTGGCACCCGGCGAGGCCACACTCCGGTTCGAGGGCATCAACCAGGCCGATGCGTTGCGCAAGCTGCACGCCTGGGGCGGCCAGCCGCTACCCCTCAACGCCAGCTGTTGGGTGCAGGACGAAGGTGCAGGCACCCTGTATGTGCGCCTGCGCGGCGCCGTGGCGGCGGTGGAGGCCGCGTGCAAAACCATGGGTGGCACGCGCATGGACAACGCCACCGTGGCCGCTGACTGGACCGCCTGCCGCGAGCAGACCCTGCCGTGGTTCACCGACCGGGCCACGCGCCCCGACCACGCCCTGTGGCGCCTGTCGGTGCCCGCCACCGCGCCGGTGCTGGCCTTGCCCGGCGGCGTGCAGCCCCTGGTGGAATGGCATGGGGCGTTGCGCTGGGTGCAGGCCCCCGAGTCCGCCGGAGACGCGCTGCGCGAAGCCGCCCGGGCGGCGGGTGGGAGTGCTTCTCTTTTTGTAGCTGCCGAGGCAAATAAATATGGCGCCAGCGGTGCTTTTGACTTGCAATCCAAGGCGCTGGAGCAAATCCACGCCCGCCTCAAGCACAGCTTTGACCCTGCCGGCATCTTCAACCCCGGCCGCATGGCGCGGGCCTGGTAGGCAAGGCAACCCCCCCCCTCACAGCCACCACCGCCACCCTGGCCATGCGACGCCTTTTTCACCTCACCGGACACCACCGCACGGTTGCGAGCAACCAGGTGCTGGGCTTGCTGCTGGCSTTCAACGCCGGSGCMGTGAATGCCGGGGGGTTYCTGGTGSTGCACCTCTACACCTCGCACATGACGGGTTTCCTGTCGTCGCTGGCCGACAACCTGGTGCTGGGGCAGATGAAGCTGGTGCTGGGCGCCGTGGGCGCGCTCTGGGCCTTCATGTCCGGGGCGGGCACCACGGCCATCATGGTCAACTGGGCGCGCCAGCGCAGGCTGCGCAGCACCTACGCGCTGCCGCTGCTGCTGGAGTCCGTGCTGATGCTGCTGTTTGGCCTGGTGGGCGCCATCACCCTCAGCTGGCCCACGCCTTTTGCGGTGCCACTCACGGTGCTGCTGCTGTCCTTCATCATGGGACTGCAGAACGCCACCGTGACCAAGATGTCCTCGTCCCAGATCCGCACCACCCACATGACGGGCGTGGTGACCGACCTGGGCATCGAGATGGGCAAGATGCTCTACTGGAACCGCACGGGTACTGCGCCCGAATCGCAGGTGCGTGCCAACCAGGCCCGGCTGCGGCTGTTTGCCGGGCTGGTGGGCATGTTTCTGGTGGGCGGCATTGCGGGAGCTGCGGGCTTCAAGCACGTGGGCTTTGTGTTTGTGGTGCCGCTGGCGCTGGTGCTGCTGGCCCTGTCGCTGCCCCCGCTGTGGGCGGACCGTGCCCGGCTGCGCCAGCCCTGGCGCAAGGCGCTGGCGCTGCAGGCGCCGCACGATCCGCCGCTGGACCCGCCGACAGCGCGCTGAACCGGCCCCCTCTTTTTTGTTCCTTCGCCCAGGCATGCCCGATGCAAACCCAGCTATCCCCTGAATACCGCGCCCGCGCCGATGGCCTGGAGGCCGAATCCATCCTGCGCAAATGTGTGCACTGCGGCTTTTGCACCGCCACCTGCCCCACCTACCAGCTGCTGGGCGACGAGCTGGACGGCCCGCGCGGCCGCATCTACCTCATCAAGCAGGTGCTCGAAGGCGCCGAGCCCACGCGCAAGACCCAGATGCACCTGGACCGGTGCCTCACCTGCCGCAACTGCGAAAGCACCTGCCCGAGCGGCGTGCAATACGGCCACCTGGTGGACATCGGTCGCAAGATCGTCGATGAAAAAGTGCCCCGCCCTGTGGGCGAAAAAGCCCTGCGTTGGGCGCTGAAGGAGGGCCTGCCTTCGCCGCTGTTCGCTCCTGCCATGAAGGCAGGACAAATGGTGCGCGGCCTGCTGCCCGAGGCGCTGAAGGCCAAGGTGCCCGCACTGCAGGCCGCTGGCGCCTGGCCCACGCGTGAGCATGCGCGCAAGGTTCTCATGCTGGCGGGCTGCGTGCAACCGGCCATGATGCCGAACATCAACACGGCCACCGCCCGCGTGCTCGACGCGGTAGGCATCCAGACCGTGATCGCATCCAAGGCGGGCTGCTGCGGCGCCGTCAAATTCCACCTCAACGACCAGGCTGGCGGCATGGCAGAGATGCGCGCCAACATCGACGCCTGGTGGCCGCTGGTGGCCGCAGGTGGGGTCGAGGCCATCGTCATGAACGCCTCGGGCTGCGGCGTCACCGTCAAGGAATACGGTCACATCCTGAAGGACGACCCACAGTACGCGACCAAGGCCGAACGCATCAGCAGCCTCACGCGCGACCTGTCGGAGCTGCTGCCCGCCCTGCTGCCCGAGCTGGCCACCAAGCTGCAGGGCCGTGTGAACCAGCCGGACACTCTGTACGCCTACCACCCCCCTTGCACGCTCCAGCACGGCCAGAAGCTGCGCGGCGGGGTGGAGGCGCACCTGAACCAGCTGGGCTTCAAGCTGCGCACCGCGCGCAACGATGCCCACCTGTGCTGTGGCTCGGCAGGCACCTATTCGGTGCTCAACCCCGACCTGTCCTACCAGCTGCGCGACCGCAAGCTCGGCGTGCTCGGCGAGGCCTTCGGCAACCAGCCGCCCGACATGATCCTGTCGGCCAACATCGGCTGCATCACCCATCTGCAAAGCGGCACGGGGACGCCTGTGCGGCACTGGGTGGAGGTGCTGGACGAGGCCCTGTGCACGGGTTGACGGCGCGTTGGGCGAGACGCGGGGCGCTCACGGCGTGCTCCGGAATCCGGCCCATTTGGTGCCTGTAGCCCCGAGGCTGGCATGATCGAGGGTTTTGTCGCCTCTCATTTGCCCCCGAACTGCACCGCCATGACCGACTCCGTGTTCGCACAAGAACAACCCCAAACCGCACCCGTCGCGCCCGTAGCGCCTGCCGCTCCCCAGGCAGCGCCTGTGCCGACCGAGGCTGCTGCGGTCGCTGTGGCGGCCTCTGAACCTGCTGCGTTGGCCGAAGCCGGCGCGCCCCAGCGGCGCCAGGACGGCTCGCGCCGGGGTGGCCGCAACCGCCGCAAACCCGAAGGGCGCCAGGCGCCGCAGGGCCGTGCAAGCGCCGACGGTGCGGCAGACGCTGCAGCGCCCGCAGGTGGCCCGGGCGCAGGCACGCGCGCGCCGCAGCGCGTGCACCCCGCGCTGGAGCAGCTGGCAGGGCTCTACCCCCACCTGTTTGGCGCCGTGTTCCGTCCGCTCAAGCGCGGCATCTTCCAGGACATCCTGGCGGCCCACCCCGAGCTGTTCGAGCGCGAGGCGCTCAAGGTGGCGCTGGGCCTGCACACCCGCTCCACGCGCTATCTGCAAAGCGTGGCGGCAGGCGATAAGCGCCACGACCTGCAGGGCCAGCCTGTGGAAGACATGGCCCCCGAGCATGTGCACCATGCGCTGCTGGAGGTCTACCGCCGCAAGAAGGCGCGCGCCACCGAAGACCTGCTGCCCAAGCTGCGCAACCGCATGATGGCTGCGTTCGAGGCCTCGGGCCTCACGCGCGAGGCATATACCCAACTGGTGTTGAGCCGCGACGAAGCCGCCAACGCCATCCTCGAAGAAGCCTTTGCCGAATGGTCGGCCCGCAACGCCAAGGATGAAGCCTTGCTGCGCGCCTTTGAGGCCAGCGGCCAGACCCTGGACGCCTTTGCCGATATGTACGGCATGGTGCCCCGCACGGT
>NZ_JBGFFF010000019.1:0-45784 GCF_056175785.1 Acidovorax sp. LjRoot204 | reverse complement strand
GGCCAGGGCCGGGCGGGGCGCTGCCGCACGCACGGCAGGTGCCACGGCGGGGCGGGGCGCAGCTGCGGGGCGGCTGGCCGGGGCGGGCGCGGAGGTGCTGCCGTTCACGCGGAACAGCGCCACCACCTGGGTGAGCTTCATGGCTTGCTCGCGCAGGCTGTCTGCTGCTGCAGCCGACTGCTCCACCAGCGCTGAGTTCTGCTGGGTCATCTGGTCCAGTTGGTTCACGGCGGTGTTGACCTGGGCAATGCCCTGGCTCTGCTCCGATGTGGCTGAGCGGATTTCTCCAATGATGTCTGTCACGCGTTGAACGCTGTCCACGATCTCGGTCATGGTGGCGCCTGCATTGCCCACCAGTTGCGTGCCCGATGCCACCTTCTCCACGGAAGCGTCGATCAATGTCTTGATTTCCTTGGCGGCTGCAGCGCTGCGCTGTGCCAGACTGCGTACTTCGCTGGCGACCACCGCGAAACCGCGACCCTGTTCACCTGCGCGCGCTGCCTCGACGGCGGCGTTGAGCGCCAGGATGTTGGTCTGGAACGCGATCCCGTCGATGACGCCGATGATGTCGCTGATCTTGTTGCTGCTGGCGTTGATGTCCTGCATGGTGGATACCACTCGGGACACCACTTCCCCTCCGCGCGCCGCCACGGCAGCCGCTGAAGTTGCCATCTGGTTGGCGGTTTGCGCGGAGTCCGATGTCTGCTTGACGGTGCTGGTCAGCTCCTCCATGCTGCTGGCGGTGGTTTGCAGGTTGCTGGCCGTGTCTTCGGTGCGGTGGGCCAGGTCGTTGTTGCCCTGGGCAATTTCCCCCGACGCCGTAGCAATGCTGTCCGTGGCCGACCGTACCTCGGTCACCAGCTTGCGCAGCGAGGCCACCATGTGGGCCAAGCCATCGAGCATGGAGCCGGGCGGGGCAGCCGGAATCTGGGCATCCAGGTTGCCTTCGGCCACTTCGGACATGATGGCAATGGCGTGGGTGGGTTCGCCACCAATCTGGCGCAACACCGAGCGCGACACCAGCAGGCCGATCACCCCCACCGCCACAAACACCGCGACCACCAGTGCAAGGCTCGACCACAGGGCCTTGCGCAGCATGGCATCGACGTCGTCCGTATACAGCCCGGAGCCCACCATCCAGTTCCAGCCGTCCACTTTGACGATGTACTGCAGCTTGGGCACGGGCGTCTGCTGGCCGGGGCGCGCGAACATGGTGGGCACAAAGGCCTTGCCGTCCTTGCTGCTGCGCATGCCGTTGACCAGCAGGCCGATGATGTCCACGCCCGAACCATCCTTGACCTTGCCGAGCATGTCCTGCCCGTCCCACTCGGTCTTGAAGGGGTGCATCACGCCCACGCCCTCGGTGGACCAGATGTAGAAATATTCGGTCTTGCCCTCGGGGCCACCGTAGCGTGCAATGCGCAGGGCGTCCTTGGCAGCCTTCTGCGCGTCTTCCACCGACATGGCGCCGCTCGCGGCCTTGGCCTGGTAACCGACCACAATGCTGTGTGCGGACTGGACGGCGGTGGTCAGCAGGTCCTTGCGGGACTCGGTGATCAGTCGCCGCTCCTGGAGGAGTGACAGGATGGCCATGATCAGCAGCGCCGTGAGCGCGGTGCCGATCATGAGCATGACTTTCATCTTGAAACTGAGTTTGCTCATGGGAGTCTCCTGTGGGGCGGGTGTCGTGTGTTCATGTTGTGGTTGTTAAGGCCCTGTGTACCAAATTGTGCGGCGAACCATGGGGCCTGCACAGTAGGTGAAAACGCGGCGGTAGCTCTACGTACGCGTCGCTTTGAGGTGCGACAAGACCTCGGCACGTGCGGGGCGGTGCCGCAGAAACTAAAATGCGCAGATGCTCCAGCAACGCACCCTCAAGACCCTGACCCGCGCCGTAGGCGTGGGTCTGCACAGCGGCCAACGGGTCGAGTTGACCCTGCGGCCCGCGCAGCCGGACACAGGCATCGTGTTCCGGCGGGTGGATCTGCCGCAGCCGGTGGACATTCCCATCCGTGCCGAGGCTGTGACGGATACGAGGCTGGCGTCCACCATCGCGGTGGGCAACGCCAAGGTGCACACGGTGGAGCACCTGATGTCGGCCTGTGCGGGGCTGGGCATCGACAACCTGTACGTGGACATCACGGCCGAAGAGGTGCCCATCCTCGACGGGTCTTCGGCCTCGTTTGTGTTCCTGCTGCAAAGCGCCGGGGTGGAGCTGCAGAACGCACCCAAGCGCTTCATCCGCGTCACCCGGCCCGTGGAGGTGCGCGAGGGCGAGGGCGCCAACGCCAAGTGGGCGCGCCTCACGCCGTACCACGGCTACAAGCTCAGCTTCGAAATCGATTTTGACCACCCGGCCGTGGACTCAACTGGCCAGCGCGTCGAGTTTGACGTGGGGCAAGGCAACTACAGCCGCGACATTGCCCGCGCGCGCACCTTCGGCTTCACCCGCGATGTGGAGATGATGCGCTCCAACGGCCTGGCGCTGGGCGGTGGGCTGGACAACGCCATCGTGATGGACGATTACAAGGTGCTCAACAGCGACGGCCTGCGTTATGACGACGAGTTCGTGAAGCACAAGATCCTGGATGCCATGGGGGACCTGTACCTCATCGGCAAGCCGCTGCTGGCCGCCTACAGTGCGTTCCGCTCGGGCCACGCCATGAACAACCTCTTGCTGCGCGAGCTGCTGGCCCAGCGTGATGCCTGGGAGGTTGTCACGTTCGAGGACGAGCGCCAGGCCCCCACTGGCTTCGCGCAGCCTGCGCGCGCTTGGTAGCACGCACATGTTGATCTTTCGCTGGCTGGCCATGCTGCTGCTTCTGGCGGCTGCCGTGTCGTTCGCGTTTTACGCGGGCACCGGGCAGCCGCGCTACAAGCGCCTGGGGCTCGTCATCCTCAAGTGGACAGTGATTGCCGCCGTCTTTTTCTTCGCGGTGATCCTCATCGGCCGCCTGGCCTGATGTATCTGTTGATTGGGGGGCTCTGCTGCCCCGTTTTTCCTCTGCCCTATACTCGCGCCTGCTCCGGGGTGTGCTGATGCGCTGAGATGCGAGAGGCCTGAAGAAATTCAGGCCAGCTTGCGAACCCGACGAACTTGATCCGGTTCATACCGGCGGAAGAAGAGCCGACCTCCTTGTCCCCGTGCCCGCACTCCCTGTGGACACGCCTTGCCTCAGGTGCTGCCATGCGCAGCCACCCGAGGGGCGCACAGGTCCATTCCGGAGCAGACCCACCGCCACCGGAACCAGGAGACCTGCCCATGAACGCCCCCGACCCCCACGCCACACTGGCTGCCCCTGAAAAGTTCGCCGAGCTGCTCGCACGCACCCGCGAACCCTTCCCCGCATCCCGCAAGGCCTATATCCCCGGCCATCTGCACACCGACCTGCGCGTGCCCGTGCGCGACATCGCGCTAACCAACGGCGAGCTGGTCAGCGTATACGACACCTCCGGTCCTTACACCGACCCTGAAGCCGTGATCGACGTGCGCAAGGGCCTGGCCAGCGTGCGCGGTAGCTGGATCGCCGGCCGTGGCGATGTGGAGCACTACGAAGGCCGCGCCCCCGTAGCGCTGGACGACGGCCAAAAGAGCGAAGATGCCACCCGCCTCGCCCAGCTGCGCGCCGAGGCCGCCGCCTTGCAGCGCAAGCCCCTGCGCGCCAAGGCGGGTGCCAATGTCACGCAGATGCACTACGCCAAGAAGGGCATCGTCACGCCCGAGATGGAATACGTCGCCATCCGCGAAAACGGCAAGCGTGAGTGGATGGAACAGTACATGGCCGACGCAGGCCGTGAAAAGCGCCTGATGGGCAACCCGATGGGCGCCAGCATCCCGCGCATCATCACCCCCGAATTTGTGCGCGACGAAGTGGCTCGGGGCCGCGCCATCATCCCCGCCAACATCAACCACCCCGAGGTGGAACCGATGGCGATTGGCCGCAACTTCCTGGTCAAGATCAACGCCAACATCGGTAACTCGGCTGTCACCTCCAGCATCGAAGAAGAAGTGGAAAAGCTCGTCTGGGCCATCCGCTGGGGGGCCGACAACGTGATGGACCTGTCCACTGGCAAGAACATCCACACCACACGCGACTGGATCGTGCGCAACAGCCCTGTGCCCATCGGCACSGTGCCGATCTACCAGGCGCTCGARAAAGTGGGYGGCGTGGCCGARGACCTGACCTGGGMGATCTTCCGCGACACGCTSATCGAGCAGGCCGAGCAGGGCRTGGAYTACTTCACCATCCATGCSGGCGTGCGCCTCGCTTACATCCACCTCACGGCGCAGCGGCGCACGGGCATCGTCTCGCGCGGCGGCTCCATCATGGCCAAGTGGTGCATGGCGCACCACCGCGAGAGCTTTTTGTACGAGCACTTCGAAGACATCTGCGACATCATGAAGGCGTACGACGTGTCGTTCAGCCTGGGTGACGGCCTGCGGCCTGGCTGCGCGTCCGATGCCAACGACGAAGCGCAATTTGCCGAGCTGCACACGCTGGGCGAGCTGACCCAGGTGGCCTGGAAGCACGACGTGCAGACCATGATCGAAGGCCCGGGCCATGTGCCCATGCACATGATCCAGGCCAACATGACCGAGCAGCTCAAGACCTGCCACGAGGCGCCTTTCTACACCCTGGGCCCGCTGACCATCGACATCGCCCCCGGCTACGACCACATTGCCTCGGCCATTGGCGCGGCCATGATCGGCTGGATGGGCACGGCCATGTTGTGCTACGTGACGCCCAAGGAGCACCTGGGACTGCCCGACCGCGACGACGTGAAGCAGGGGATCATTGCCTACAAGATCGCCGCCCACGCGGCCGATGTGGCCAAGGGCCACCCCGGCGCTCGCTCGCGCGATGATGCGCTCAGCCAGGCGCGCTTTGACTTCCGCTGGCAGGACCAGTTCAACCTGGGCCTGGACCCTGAGACCGCCAAGGAATACCACGACGAGACCCTGCCCAAGGACTCGGCCAAGGTGGCGCATTTCTGCTCGATGTGTGGCCCCAAGTTCTGCTCGATGAAGATCACCCAGGAGGTGCGTGACTTCGCCGCCCAGAAGGGTGTGGCCGAGGCTGACGCCCTGGCCCAGGGCATGCAGACCAAGGCGGCGGAGTTCCAGAAGGGCGGGGGCGAGCTGTACATCCCGCTCAAGCCCGTGTGACAGCAGCGCAATAAGCGCAGCTACTGGCCCCGAGGATTCCCTGAAACAGGGCCCCGGGGCCGTGCTTACCCTGTGCGGTGGACCGTCTTGCCCGGCATATAGTCCCGCCCACCCCCGGCCCAGAAGGCGGGGGGTGTGTGTGGCACCAAATTTGCTATGCTGGACTGTCTGTTAAAAAATGTAAGGAAGAGCCATGAATGCTCTCGGCCGCTTCTCCATCCGCACGCGTCTCTACTTCGGAACCGTCTTTTCCCTGATCCTTCTGGTCGTCATTGGTGCCATGGGCTACGTGGCCCTGGACCGAACGCGCGGCACGCTGCAGGTGCTGTTTTCAGAACGCGTGCAGACGCTGACCGACATGTCCGAGCTGCGCACCACCCTGGGTGACCTGCGCCGGACCGAAAAAGACATCATCATCAACTTCAACAACTCGGTCGAGGTCTCTGCCCTGCGCGAGTCCTGGGCCAAAACCCTGACCTCCCTGCGCAAGCGCCTGGCCGATGTGCGGCAAGTGCAGTCGGGCGATGCCGAGTTTGTGGCCTCGATCGACAAATCGCTCGATGAGATCAAGCAGTACGAAACCGGCATCTCACCCATCTTCGAAAAGATCGAGGGCGCGCAGCTCGACGGCGCAGGGGGCGGCGCCTACGCCGACCGCCTGAAGGTCCACATGGAAGCCACCGACAAGCTGTTCTCCAGCCTGGCGGGTTCGGCACGTGCGCAGATGGACGAGGCCCGCGCGGGTGTCGAATCGCGCACCTCCACCATGGCCGCACTGATTGGTGTGGGCCTGGTGCTGGCGCTGGCGGTGCTGATTCCGCTCACGTTCTTCAGCGTGCGTTCCATCACCAAGTCCCTCGGACAGGCACAGGAGCTGGCCGAACGCATTGCCAGTGGCGATTTGTCGCGCGATGTGGCAGCCATGAACCAGGATGAAGTGGGCCAGCTGGTGGGCGCCATGGGCCGCATGCAGGACTCGTTGCGTGACCTGGTGCGCCAGGTGCAGGACGCGGCGGGCAACATCTCCACCGCCAGCTCCGAGATCGCCAGCGGCAACCATGACCTGAGCCACCGCACCGAGCAGACAGCGGCCAACCTGGAAGAGACCGCCTCGTCGATGGAGGTGCTGACCAGCACCGTGCAGCAAAGCGCCCAGGCCTCGCGCCAGGCCAGCGACTTTGCCTCGTCCGCCGCCGAGGTGGCTGCGCGCGGTGGCGCCGTGGTGTCGCAGGTGGTGACCACCATGGACCAGATCACCACCAGCTCGCGCAAGATTGCCGACATCACGGGCGTGATCGATTCGATTGCGTTCCAGACCAACATCCTGGCGCTCAACGCGGCGGTGGAAGCCGCCCGTGCCGGTGAGCAGGGCCGTGGCTTTGCGGTGGTGGCCAGCGAGGTGCGCAACCTGGCGCAGCGCAGCGCCGAAGCGGCCAAGGAGATCAAGGGCCTGATCGGTTCGTCGGTGGAGCGGGTCGAAGACGGCTCGCGCCTGGTAAGCCAGGCCGGCCAAACCATGACCGAGATCGTGAGCAGCGTGCGGCGCGTGTCCGACATCATTGCGGAGATCACCGCTTCGTCGGCCGAGCAAAGCGACAACATCGGCCAGATCAGCCAGTCGGTCACGCAGCTCGACCAGATGACCCAGCAGAACGCGGCACTGGTGGAGGAGTCCACCGCAGCGTCCGAGTCGCTGCGCGAGCAGGCGCACCACCTCAACAGCGCGGTCAGCCAGTTCAAGCTGCAGGATGGCGCGACGGCATCCCCGGCGTTTAGCACCTCGGCACCTGCAACGCCCGCCGCACCTGCGATGGCCCAGGTGGGGCGCCGGCCCGCGCTGCAGATCCGGTAGTTTGAAGTGTTTTTGGCTGGTAGCGCTAGTGCTTCATGCGCTAGCAGCTATCAAAAACGTAGCAAATCAGTCCCGCGTCACCCGCAGCACTTCTTCGCGGCTGGTGATGCCGGCGGCAATCAGGCGTTCGCCATCGTCCCGCATCAGCGCCATGCCACCCGCCAGCGCTGCGGTGCGGATGTCGGCCTCTGAGGCCTGGTTGTGGATCTGTGCCCGGATCGCGTCCGTGGTCACCAGCAACTCGAACACGCCCGTGCGGCCGGTGTAGCCCGTCTGGCCGCAGTGCTCACACCCGCTGCCGTGGCAGTGGCTGCAGAACTTGCGCACCAGGCGCTGGGCCAGCACGCCCAGTAGCGACGACGACAGCAGGAAGGGCTCCACACCCATGTCGGTCAGGCGCGTGACCGCGCTGGCCGCGTCGTTGGTGTGCAGGGTGGCCAGCACCAGGTGACCCGTGAGCGAGGCCTGGATGGCAATCTGCGCGGTCTCGAAGTCGCGGATTTCACCAATCATGATGATGTCCGGGTCCTGCCGCAGGATGGCGCGCAGCGCTTTGGCAAAGGTCAGCTCGATCTTGCTGTTGACCTGGGTCTGGCCCACGCCCGGCAGCTCGTATTCGATGGGGTCTTCCACCGTCATGATGTTGTTGCGCGTGGCGTCGAGCCGACCCAGCGCTGCATACAGCGTGGTCGTCTTGCCCGAGCCCGTGGGGCCGGTGACCAGGATGATGCCGTGCGGCTGGCCGATCAGGCCCTCAAAGCGGCGCAGGGTGTCGCCCTGCATGCCCACGGCCTCCAGGCTGAGCTTGCTTTCACTCTTGTCCAGCAGGCGCAGCACGGCGCGCTCGCCGTGCGCGCTGGGCAGGGTGGAGACGCGCACGTCGATGGCACGGGTGCCCAGGCGCAGGCTGATGCGGCCGTCCTGGGGCAGGCGTTTTTCGCTGATGTCCAGGTCGGCCATGATCTTCAGGCGCGAGATCAATGCGGCATGCAGCGCGCGGTTGGGCTGCACCACTTCGCGCAGCGTGCCGTCCACACGAAAGCGCACGCTGCTGTGGCGCTCGTAGGGCTCGATGTGGATATCGCTCGCGCCGTCGCGCGCGGCCTGCGTGAGCAGGGCGTTGAGCATGCGGATGATGGGCGCGTCGCCCGCTGATTCCAGCAAGTCCTCGACGGCCGGCAGCTCCTGCATCATGCGCGAGAGGTCGGCGTCGCTCTCAACCTCGCTCACCACGGTGGCGGCGCTCGATTCGCTSTGCGAATAGGCCGCGCTGATGCGCTGGGCCAGGGCCGGGGCATCGAGCGCAAGCAGTTGCTGCACCGGGTGCTTGCGCAGCACTTCGGACAGCGCGCCCGCGTCGGGGCTGGGGCCGTGCCACAGCACCAGCTGGTGGCCGTCGTCCTCCAGCAGCAGCTGGGCGGTGCGGGCAAAGGCGTAGGGCAGGGGGTGGCGCATGCGTGGCGGCCCTTCAGCGTGGCGAGGTTTCTGCGGGCAGGGGCGCCAGCGGCTGTGCAGGCACGGTGGCTGCGCCGGGATCTGTGCGTTGTGGCAGTGCGGGCAGGATGGGCGCGCCCGACACCGACTTCATCACCACGCTGGGCGCGGGCTGGGTGGTCTGCTGCAGCGCGCGGATGGCCTCGTAGCGGTCCATCATCAATGCGTCGCTGGTGGCGTTATCACGCACCACAATGGGGCGCAGGAACACCATCAGGTTGGTCTTGTTGCGGGTGCGGTTCTCGCTGCGGAACAGGTTGCCCAGCACCGGGATGTCGCCCATCACCGGCACCTTGTCCTGGCCTTGCGAGTAGCTGTCTTCCAGCAGGCCGCCAATCACGATGATGCTGCCATCGTCCACCACCACGTTCGACTCGATGGAGCGCTTGCTGGTGGTGGGGCCGTTGGCGTTGCTCAGCGTGGCGGTGTCGATCTTGGAGACCTCCTGGTAGATCGCCATCTTCACCGTGCCGTTCTCGCTGATCTGCGGACGCACCTTGAGCATGAGGCCCACGTCYTTGCGCTCCACCGTGGTGAACGGGTTCACGGTATTGTTGCCTGTGCTGTTGGCGTACGAGCCCGTCACGAAGGGCACGTTGTTGCCGATGATGATGCGCGCCTCTTCGTTGTCCAGCGTCATCAGGTTGGGTGTGGAGAGCACATTGGCATCGCCGCTGTTCTGCAGAAAGTTCGCCAGCGCGCCCAGGTAGTACTGCCCGTTGATGCGCGGGGCCAGCCCCAGGTTCAGGCCTGTGCCCAGGCCGCTGCTGCCAGCCAGCGATGCGTAGTTGCCCGTTGCGAGCGCGGCCGTGGCGTTGAGGATGTTCATGCCGGCCTGGCCGGAGTTGGTACCGATCACGCCCACGGTGCCATCGCCGTTTTTGCCCAGAATGCCCTGCCACTGGATGCCGAACTCGGCCACCTTGTTGGCAGAGACCTCGACGATCAGGCTCTCGACCAGCACCTGCGCGCGSCGGCCGTCGAGCTTGTCGATYACSKCGCGCAKCTGGCGGTACWGCGGCTCGGGCGCCGTGATGATSAGYGAGTTGGTSGWSGGGTCGGCCTGGATCTGWCCGCCGGTSGASGGCTGGTTGTTGTTGGTGCTGCTGGTGCCCATGGCGCTGGTGCTGGAGCCCAGGCCGCCGCTGGTGCTGCTGCCGGACGAGCTGCCGTTGGTGGACAGCATGCCCCCGGTGCTCAGCCCCGTGCTGGGTGCGGGCGCGCTGGCACCGCCACCACTGCTGGCCGCACCGCCATTGCCACCGCCCATGGCCGCCATGGCGGCGCGCAGGGTGGTGGCCAGCTTGGTGGCGTCGGCGTTCTTGAGGTAGACCACATGGATGTTGCCGCTGGCCGCGCTGCTGCCCGGCGCGGGGGCCTGGTCCAGCTGGGCCACCAGGGCGCGCACCTGGGCCACGCGGGCCGGGTTGGCGGCACGCAGGATCAGCGAGTTGCTGCGCGGCTCGGCGATGAGGGTGGTCTTGAACGCGGTGTCGGCCTGGCCGGGCGCGGCCGCGGCTGCGGCGCCCCCGTTGGCGCTGCCGCCGTCGATCAGGCGCGACACCAGCGGTGCCAGGTCGCTGGCAATCGCGTTCTTGAGCGGAATCACCTCCACATCGCTGGCGTTGGACACATCCATGGCCGCCACGATGCGCGCCAGGCGCTGCAGGTTGTCGGCATAGTCGGTGATCACCAGCGAGTTGTTGCCGGGGTTCACGTTGATGGTGTTGTTGGGGCTGATGAGCGGGCGCAGCACCGGCACCAGATTGGCGGCGTTTTCGAAGTTGAGCTTGAATATCTGCGTGACGATCTGCCCACCGCCGGGCGCGCTGCCCGCGTTGCCCTGCACCACGCTCACGCTGCCGCCCTGCAGCTTGGCGTCGGCCTCGGGCACCACCTTGTACAGGCCGGCCGCCTCCACCACCGTGAAGCCCTGCAGCCGCAGCGCGGCCAGGAACTGCTGGAACGCGGCGGCAGGCGTCACCGCGCGCTCGGTCACGAGGTTGAGCTGGCCTTTGACCCGTGGGTCCACCACCACGTTGCGGCCGGTGATGGTGGCCATGGTGCGGGCCACGGCCTCGATCTCGGCGTTGGCAAAGTTGAGCGTGACGGGTTCGCTGGGGCGCACGCTGCCGGTGCGGGTGTCCACCGCCGTCTGGGCGCCAATCTGGCCACTGGCGCAGGTAAATATTGCGCTGGCTGCTATGGTTTTGAGAGTAAAACGCAGGCGTGGAGCAAACAGGAAAGTCATAGATTCAACCCACGGTGATGATGGAGCGCGCGCCATTGCGCCGTCCGATGATGTTCAGAAGATTGGACAGTGCGGCCTCCCGCTCGGGGGTGGCGCTGGCCTCGCCTGCAAAGCGCAGGCGGTTGCCCACCCACTGGCCGCTGCCGCTCAGTTGCAGGGCCCCGTCGAGGGTGCTGAGGGCGAGCGTGGGCACCTCGCCGCCCTGCAGTACCAGCCGGTAGCTGCCCATGGGGCGCAGGGTGGACAGGCGCGAGGACATGGCCCGCGCATCCATCTGGGCCTGGCCCGCCAGCACCATGCGGCCAGCAGCCCATTGCGCCGTCAGCGCGCGTGTCTGCAGTGCCAGCTGCCCCTGCGGCTGCAGGGTGTTCCAGGGGGTGCCCAGGCCCGCCAGCAAGGCCGCCGGCCACTGGCTCTGGCCGTCGGCCACAGTGATTTGCGGGCCGGCCCAGCGCAGGTGCACCTGGGCCCGCAGGGGCTCGGGCGTGCAGCAGCCTGCGTGCAGTTGGGCGCTTAGCCCGCCCCAGGTGGGGCGCAGCTGCCAGTCCACCCGGCCGGGCAGGGCGGCGCTGTCTTTGCTGGCCTGGCCACCAGTCAACACCAGTTGGGCCGAGCCGGTCCATACCGTGCCCCTTGGCTGCAGCAACAGCACCTGTCCCTGGGTAGCGCTGGCCACGCCGCCGGCCATCCAGTGCGCAGGCGCAAAGCCCACCACGGCGGGCAGCACGCCGGCCAGCGCACCGGCCCATGCCCAGCCCCACGCCGTGCGGGGGGCGGAGCGGGGGGCAGGGCGTGTCGGACGGAGGTTGCGGGCCACGGGGGGAATGTATTGTTCAGGTCAGTCCGCGGGTCAGCGGGCCGGGGCAGTGGGCAGGGCCAGCACCACGGTGCCATCCCAGCGGGGCATGGACACGGGCGCGCTGCCCAGGGTGATGGGCGCATTGCCCGCGGGCGCCGCAGCAGCAGGGGCTGCGCTGCGGGTCAGCCGCGCTTCCAGCGGTGTGGCGCGGGCGTTGCTACGGGCTTGGGCCAGCCATTGGGCCAGCGCGTCGGCCGATGCGCCTTTGAGCGTGACCGTGGCGCGGTCGCCCGCCACGTTGAGCTGTGCCGTGTTGCCCAGGCGCTGCGTGAGGGCGGTGCGCAGCGCACCCACGGCATCGCCTGGGCTGGTGGCGGGTGTGGCCTGCAGCTGCTGGGCCTCGGCCTGCAGGCTCTGCATGCGCTGCAGCTGGGCGTCGAGTGCGGCGTGCCGCGCGGGCGCGGCGCGCAAGGTGCCGAGTGCGGGGGCGACGGCCACCCACCACAGCAGGGCCAGCGCCACCACCACAGCGGCGGCCAGCACCAGGTTCTGCTCGCGGGGCGCCAGGGCTTTCCAGCGGTCCTGGAGGGCGGAGGATCGGGTCATGGGCTCACCTCGGTGCGCAGCAACAGGCTGCCATCGTCCACGCGGGCGCGGTACCCGGCGGCTTGCAGGCGGCCAGACACCACAGATTCTTCATCGGGCGCCAGGGTCACGCCACGCAGGCGCAGCTCGCCCGGCGTGTATTCGATGCTGCTGGGCAGGCGGCCATCGGGCAAGGCCGCTCCAGCCGCCGCCAGCAGGGGCTCCAGGTCGCGCGCCGAGACACTGCCGGCAGCCTGCCGCAGCTGGGCGAGTTCGCGCTCCATCTGCACCGGCGCATCGACCACCACCTGCACTTTGGGGAAGGTCTGGGTCAGGGTGTTGCGTACGCTGGCCTGCTTGGCAGTCAGCGCCTGCCGTTCTTGCCAGGCCCAGGCATTGAGCCCCACCAGGTGCGCCACCACCAGCACGCCCGCGCCCCAGCGGGCTGCACGCCACTGCGGGGCATACAGCGCCGCGCTCAGCGCGCTGCCCACTTTGCGCAGCGCGCGGGTGCTGCTGGTGCTGGACAGGTCGAACTGCGCCAGGTCCCAGTCGCCGCGGGCGGCATCGAGCGCGCGCTGGCTGGTGGTGTGCAGGGCAATGCGTTGGCCTTGCTGACCCAGGGTGCGTTCGGCCAGCGCAGCCACGGCGGGCTCGGCGCGGACCATGAGGGCTGGTTCGTCTCCGCTGTCGGCGGTCGGCAAGGCGGCGCGTGCCAGGGTCAGGGCCATGGGGGTCAGCGGCAGCACCGCCACGCCTTGGTCGGCGCCATGGCCGGTCAGCACCACATAGGCCTCTTCGGGCGTGCCCAGGGCACACAGCTCGGGCTGGCCGCTGGCCGTGGGGCCCGGCGCAAATTCGGGCACCACGCGGGCCACGCGGCGGCCTGCGGCCTCCAGCGCCTGCAGGTGTTCGCGCAGCCAGGCGCGGTCGCACACGGCCACCCACACCGGTTCGCCAGCCTGCGCACGACTTTGTGCGCCGGGTTGCAGCGCAAAGTGCAGCTGGCTGGCATCGTCCAGCACGCGGTCTTCGAGCAGGCCTTCGAGCACGGATCGCAGCCGGGGCGTCTGCTGGCCGGCACCCAGCGGCACGCCGGCCGGAATGGTCACGCGCTGCCACGACAGCGCCCGTGCGGGCACCACGGCCACGACCTCGCCGCCGGGGCGGGTGGGCTCGGGCAGCAGGGCAGCGGGTGCGGTGGCGTGCTGGAGGGCGGAATGGCCGTCTGCCGTGAGCGTGTAGGCGTACTCGGAGGCGGGTCCCGGGCGGGCCGGCGGCAGGAAAAGGATCAGGGTGCTCATGGGCGGGTTTTGCGGGCCATTTTAGGGGGCGGGCGTGACGCAGCGGCGGTGTGGGTGGGTGCAGTGTGAGGGTTGTTACACCCTCAGCGCTGTGCCCCGGGCAGCAGTTGCGTGGTTTCCCGGTCGAAGGCGCCGCGTTCGCGCCACAGTGTGGTCACGTCGATGCCCTGTTTGCGCACCAAAGAGCGCTCGTCCACCATCGCATCGCCGAGCCGCAGGCGGCCCCGTACTTCAAAGTACGAAGAGGCCACGGCGTGGGCACTTTCGTTGATGTCGATGCTGGCGCCCACCAGGTCGCGCACGTCGCTGAGGGTGCGGAAGTGCCGCGCCTCGCGCGTCTGCACGATCTTCTGGGCCGTGGCGCTGTCCAGCCCGTCGATGGCGGCCATGAGCACGTTGATGTCGGCGGTGTTCAGGTTGACCGGGGTGCGCACAGGCAACAGCGTCACATGCGGGGCGAGCGCCGCCACTGTGGCCGGGGTCAGGCCCAGCCACCCCAGCTGGGTCACGCTGGGCGGCAGCAGGGGGGCGGAGCCGCTGTCGGTGCCTGCACCCGCCTGCGCGCGGCGCAGGCCGTCGATCAGGGTGCTCAGCTGCTGGCCGGGCAGGCCCAGGCGCTCGAACAATCGGGTGAACTGCCGCAGCGCCACGGCCTGCACCTGCCCGCCCTCCGCGAGGTTGGTGATGTTCAGGCGGCCCTGCAGGTCGGTGATCTGGCCCGACAGGAAGGCCTCGGTGGTGTCGGTGCTGGCATCGTCCACCTGGGTCACGTTCTTGTCGGCCGCGAGGAAGGTGGACAGCCGGGCCTCCTGCAGGGGGATGGCCCAGGGTTCGGCCAAGTGGTCGGCCCCGCCGGAGCGCCCATCCTCGCGCAGGATGAGCCGCGACCAGTCGAGCGCACCGACCAAAATCCAGGTGGACTGCACGTGGCCGCGCTCGGCCGTCTCGACCTCCACCGCGCGCCACTGCTGCCACATCGCGGCCGCCGCAAAGGTGGCGACCAGCGTGACGGTGAGCATGGCGGCGAGCAGGGCGGCGCCGTGCGCCCTGTGCCTGTGCAATGGGCGCTGCCACAGCGAGTGCCACCGTGGAGCTGGCTTTGCCAGGCCACGGGTGGCGTCCCCCTGGGGGGATGCGGCGCAGCCGCTCAGGGGGGTACTCACGATCTGCCTCCGCCCAGCACGGGGTTGACCCAGTCGCGCGTCAGCTGGCCTGCCAGCGCCTGGCCCGGGGGAAGGGTGATCTGCAGGCGGATGCCGTCCGGAATGGCCGAAGTGCTGTCGCCCGACGGGGTGCCCGTGCTCGACTGCGGGTTGGACCACGCGCCGCCCCGGTAGTAGAAGATCTGCCAGCTGTCGAGCGGCAGCAGCGTCACCTCGTAGCGCCGCTCGGCGTCGCCCGGCGTGCGCGCCCACTGGGCGGCCTGCTCCCAGGCCTGCCGCCAGTCGGCGCGGGTGCGCACCGGCGGCGACTGCCAGCGCAGCCACTGGCCCACGCCCTGGTTGTTGTTGCGGCGGGTCCAGGCCACCACCAGCGCACCCTCGTCGGGCACGGCGCTGCTGCGGCGGGTGAGGCGCAGCACCTGGCCGTCCCAGTCCAGCGGCGTGGTGTTGGCAACGGGCATCAGGGCGTCCAGGTCCGTACCCCACTGCCCCAGCGCAGCCTGCAGCACCAGCATCTCGTCTGCCCGCTGGCGCGTGGACTCCTGCGCCCGCACCATGCCATCGAGCCCGCGCCAGCTCAGGATGGCGATCAACGCCATGACGCTGATCGCGACCAGCAACTCGATGAGTGTGAAGCCGCGCGGGACCTTCAAAAATGGCGCGACGCGAGGCCAGCGCACCCGTGGAACTGGCTCTGCCAGGCCACCGGGTGCGTCCCCCTCACGGGGGGAAGGCGCGAAGCGACTCAGGGGGGGCATTAATACCTTCCAATGATGGTGGAGAGGCGCAGGATGGAGTTGTCCCCGTCCAGCACCTGCGCATCGATGCGCCGAAAACTCGGGTTGGGCGTAGGCCGCACGATGGTCACCACCTGCAGCTGGCGCCCGGCCTGCTCGCAGGTCAGGTTGCTGTCACCCACACTGGGCATCTGGCGCGAGAGCCGGGCCTTGACCAGCTCGTTCTCCGCGCACAGCTGCGCGAGCACGATGTCGGACTGCCGCAGGGCGTTGCGCGTGAGCGCCGTCGTGGCCTGCAGCCCCGCCATGAGGGCAATGGCCACGATGGCCAGCGCCACCAGCACTTCCACCAGCGTGAAACCCCGGTGGCCGATGAGAGGGCGGCGCATCCTCACTGCACCGCATCCACGGAAAACGGGCGCACGCCGTCGGTGGCAATGCGCAGGGTGCGGTCGGGGGAGGACTGGTGGGTGATCAGCACCTGCTGCGGGCCGATCAGGGGCTCGGGGCCCAGTAGCAGCACTGCCGGCCCGCGCACCACGGTGCCAGGGTCCAGCCACTGGTTGGGCAGGGCGGCCTGCGCGCTGCGCGGCAGCCCTTCAAAGCGGAAGCCCCCCGGCAGTGCGCGCCAGCGCACGGGGATGCCCCCTGCGCGGGACTGTGCACGCGCGGATTCGAGCAGCGCCGCCAGCCGTGCGGCTTCCCGCTCCAGCTGCGTCTGTCCGCCATCGCGCATCGCCAGCCCCACGCCCGCCGTGGCCAGCGCCATGATGCTGATGACCACCAGCAGCTCCAGGAGGGTGAATCCGCGCGAGCGGTTCATGGAGCTGCGCGATGGGAGGTCGCAACGGTCACGGCGCATCCACCAGGCGCACGGCCGCAGCGCCGGGCCGCCCCAAGCAAGGCCCGGCCCCATGCACCAGCGAAGCGCAGGGCGAGCCTGCTGTGGGGGGCAGGGAGTGACACGCCAGTGCACGACCGTGGGGACCACATCTCTTTACTGCCAGCTGCCAATATCGGCGTCCTTGCCTTCGCCGCCCGACTGGCCATCGGCGCCGAACGACATCACGTCGATCTCGCCCTTGATGCCGGGGTTGAGGTATTGGTAAGGGCGGCCCCAGGGGTCGTTGGGCAGCTTTTCCAGGTACAGCTTCCAGTTGCCGGGTACGGGGCCCGCAGTGGGCTTGATGACCAGCGACTGCAGGCCCTGCTCGGCCGTGGGGTAGCGCTGGTTGTCCAGGCGGTAGAGCTTGAGCGCCTGCATGATGTTGGTGATGTCGGTGCGGGCGGCCGTCACGCGGGCATCGTCGGCACGTTCGAGCACGTTGGGCACGATCAGCGCGGCCAGCACGCCGATGATCACCAGAACCACCATCAGCTCGATGAGGGTGAAACCACGGGCCACGGACTTGGCAACGCGGCGGGGGGCGGAACGCACGAGGAGGGAGAAAGAAGTGTTCACTGCTGGCGGTCTCTCGGATGGTCGAATCGCGTGAATCATAATCCCCGCATGGTGACCAATACGTACAGCAAATGGGGCGTCCGCCTGGGGACTCTGGTGCTCTGGGCAGCAGCCGGCGCCAGTGTGGTCTATTGGGGGCTGCGCCTGTCGGCGCCTTCGTCCGCTTCCTCCGCCCCGGCAGTGGCGCCCGCCCCGGTGGCCATGGACGCGCAGGCGCTGGCGCGTTTGCTGGGTGCTGCGCCTGCAGCCCCTGGCGTGGCAGCGCCGGTGGCACCCACCGCGAGCCGGTTCACGCTGATCGGGGTGCTGTCGGGGCGCAGCAGCGGCGGCGGTGCGGCACTGATTGCCGTGGACGGCAAGCCCGCCAAGCCCTTCCGTGTGGGCGCTGCGGTGGACGAAGGCCTGGTGTTGCAGGCCCTGGGCCCCCGCCAGGCGCAACTGGGGACCAGCATGGGCGGACCCGCTACGGTGACGCTGGACATGCCGCTCAAGAACTAGGCCCCTGCTGGCCTACAGCTTCAGGCCAGTTCCCTGATTTCCCATTCCCCCCAGCCCGGTGCCGCCACCGGCCAGTCCTCTGAGCGGGGCAGGGCGCTCTCACCCCGCTCCTGCAACCAGGCCACGCAGCGTGCCACGCCGGCGTGGGTGATCCACACCACATCTCCCACGCCCTGTTCGGTGCGCCACGCCTGGGCGCTCTGCAGGGCTGCTGCTACGCGGTGCAGCATGTGGGCCAGGCTTTCGCCCCCGCCGGGTGTGTGGGTGGCGAACCCGGCCACCCAGGTGTCGATGGCACTTTTGCCGATGGCGTCCCAGGGCTGCCCTTCCCAGCGGCCGAAGTCCATCTCGCGCAGCCGGGCGTCGGGAGTGAAGGTCAAATCCGGTCTGAGCGCTTGTAATTCATGCGCCAGAAGCTCACATCTTTGTAGCGTGGAATACGCCACGCACGCAGCGCGCCCCCCCGGGGGCAGGGCCGTTGCCAAGCGCTCTGCCGCAGCGCGGGTGGCCTGCGCGTCGGCCGGGACGTCCCACACGCCGTAGCAAGTGCCCGGGGGAACCAGCGGGGCTGCATGGCGCACCAGCCACAGGCGGCTGCTGGTGGCGGCAGGAGGGGGCGTCATAGCCATCGCAGTGCGATGGCCGCGCCCAGGTAGAACCCGATCTCGCTCACCTGCTGCGTGGCGCCCAGGCAGTCGCCGGTGAAGCCTTGCAGCCGCCGGGCGAACCAGCGCGCCATCCAGCCCGCGCAGAGCGCGCTGAGAGCGATGGGCGCTACCAAAAAAAGAGCTGTCTGGGCATATCCGACTAGCGCAAGGGGCGGAAAACACCATAAAAGTGCCGCAACCAGTGCCTGGCTGGAGATCTGGTCGGCCAGCGGCTTGCTTTTGGAGCGCGCCGTATCACCCACATGCGGCAGGCTGCGCACGATGAGCAGGGGCCAAAAGCGCGACAACACATGCGCGCCGACCAGGGCCGCCAGTGCCACCGGCAGGCTGTGCGCCCCCAGCAGCGCCAACAGGCTGAGCTTGGCCAGCAACGCCAGCACCAGCGCCATGGCCCCGAAGGCGCCGATGCGCGAGTCCTTCATGATGTCCAGCGCGCGTTCGCGGTCGTAGCTGCCGCCCAGCCCGTCGGCCACATCGGCCAGGCCGTCTTCGTGAAAGCCGCCGGTCATCAGCACCGTGGCGATGGTGCAGAACACGGCGGCCACGGCCGGGGCCAGCGGGTTGGGCGCCAGCGCCCAGTGCAGCGCGGCGTACACGGCCGTGGACAGCAGCGCCGCCAGCCAGCCGATGCCCGGAAAGTGCGCCGCGCTGGCCCGCAGCATGGCCGGGCTGTAGCCCACCCAGTTCGCCAGCCGCCCAGTGACGGGGATGCGGGTGAAGAACTGCACGGCCAGCAGGTAGTGGCGCAGGGCTTGCATGGTGTGCAGTTGTTGCTTGATGCTTCTTTTTTGATAGCTGTCAAGGCATGTTCAACTAGCGCTTGCAGCCATTTTTGGCATTATTTGGACCGCAAGAACAGGCGGTAGGCCGGGTTCAGCGTTTCTTCCACATAGGGGTAGCCCAGCGTGGCCAGGAAGGCGTCGAAGGCCGCCTTGTCTTCGGGCGGCACCTGCATGCCCACGAGGATGCGGCCATAGTCCGCGCCCTGGTTGCGGTAGTGGAACAGGCTGATGTTCCAGGTCGGCTGCATCAGACTCAAAAATTTGAGCAGCGCGCCGGGCCGCTCGGGGAAGGTGAAACGCATCAGGCGCTCGTCCTGCGCCAGGGCCGAGTGGCCGCCCACCAGGTGGCGCAGGTGTTCCTTGGCCAGTTCGTCGTGGGTCAGGTCCAGCGCCTCGAAGCCGTGGCGGTTGAAGTTCTTGGCGATCTTTTCCGATTCACCCTTGCCGTTGGTAGTCAGGCCCACGAACACATGGGCGCGGGCGGCGTCGCTGATGCGGTAGTTGAATTCGGTCACGTTGCGCGGGCCGCCGGGCAGGCCGCCCACCACCTCGCAGAAGCGGCGGAAGCTGCCGCGCTCTTCCGGAATGGTGACMGCGARCAGCGCCTCGCGCTCCTCGCCCACCTCAGCCCGCTCGGCCACGAAGCGCAGCCGGTCGAAGTTCATGTTGGCGCCGCAGAGGATAGCCGCGTAGGTCTCGCCCTTGGTCTTGTTCTTGGCCACATATTGTTTGATGGCCGCCACCGCCAGAGCGCCTGCGGGCTCGACGATGCTGCGCGTGTCCACAAAGATGTCCTTGATGGCGGCGCAGACGGCGTCGGTATCGACGGTGATGTAGTCATCCACCAGGCCCTGCGCGACGCGGAAGGTTTCCTCGCCCACCAGCTTCACGGCGGTGCCGTCAGAGAACAGGCCCACGTCGGCCAGCGTCACGCGCTCGTGCGCCTGCACCGACTGGATCATGGCGTCCGAGTCGTTCATCTGCACCCCGATCACCTTGATCTCGGGGCGCACGGCCTTGATGTAGTTGGCCACACCCGAGATGAGTCCGCCGCCGCCAATCGCCACGAACACGGCATCGAGCTGGTTGCTGCCCAGACTTTGCAGCTGGCGCAGGATCTCCATGGCGATGGTGCCCTGGCCGGCAATCACGTCCGGGTCGTCGAACGGGTGCACGAAGGTCAGGCCCTGTTCCTTTTCCAGCTGGACGGAATGGCCGTAGGCGTCGGAATAGCTCTCGCCAAACAGCACGACCTCGCCACCGAGCGTCTTCACGGCATCAATCTTGAGCTGCGGGGTGGTGGTGGGCATCACGATCACGGCGCGCGTGCCCAGTCGGTGGGCGCTCATGGCCACGCCCTGGGCGTGGTTGCCGGCCGAGGCGCAGATCACGCCGCGCTGCAGCTGCTCGGGCGTGAGGTGCGCCATCTTGTTGTASGCGCCSCGCARCTTGAAGCTGAACACSGGCTGCTGGTCTTCGCGCTTCAGGAGTACCTTGTTGTGCAGGCGGCGGCTGAGGTTCTTGGCGGGCTCCAGCGCCGACTCCACCGCCACGTCATACACGCGGGCAGTCAGGATTTTCTTGAGGTAGTCGGCGGGGGTGAGGTGCTGGGTCATGGCAGGTGCAGGAGGAGAGCCCCACCGGCGCAGGGCGGCGGGCGGGGGCCCACATCATAGGGCGTCGCCCTGGCGAGGTGCCGAGGCATCCGGGACGGCAACCTGCCGTGGGACGGTGCGAGCGGGCAAAAAAAAGCCCCGGGCCGTGAGGCCTGGGGCTAATCCATCCTTTGAGGAGATGGAGGAGACAATCGGTGCGAGGCAAGTGCCGGGTTCCGGGCTTCTTGCCGCCTGCCGGTTCCTTTCTGTTCGAAAGCGGCAGCGCATGGGCGAAGTTTAGCGCGAGTCTTGTTGCGATGCAGCAAAATTCGCATCAAATTCTTTTCGTTTCGGTTTTCCGTGCGAAAAAAACCACGTGTCACACAGGAGAAACACAAATGGAATGCACAGTCAGTTGGACCGGCGGGGCGGGAACCCGTTCTGGCATGGGTTTTGTGGCCGAAACCGGCAGCGGCCATGTTTTGACCATGGATGGCGCCCCCGATGCCGCCAACCCCGCCAACGGCGGCCAGAACCTGGCGCCCCGGCCCATGGAGACCGTGCTGGCGGGCACGGGCGGGTGCACCGCCTATGACGTGGTGCTGATCCTCAAGCGCGGCCGCCATGACGTGCGCGGCTGCAGCGTCAAGTTGACGACGGAACGTGCGCAGACCGACCCGAAGGTGTTCACCAAGATCCACATGCACTTCACCGTCACGGGCAAGGGCATACCCCCAGCCGCCGTGGAGCGCGCGATTGCCATGAGCCACGACAAGTACTGCTCGGCCAGCATCATGCTGGGCAAGACAGCCGAAATCACCACCGGCTTCGAAGTGCTGGAGGTCTGAGGGGGCGCGTGTAGTGGTCTGGACTGCCAAGCTGAGCGGGTTGCGGCGCGTATGTTTTGGTGCGCCTGCTGCCTGCGTGAGCCAGCTTGGGGTTCAAAGATAGTGCGCCGTGGTGGTCATGACCTTGGCGGCGCCTTTCATGGCAAGGCGCACCGGGGCGGGCAATTCCAGCGCACCGGCGGCGCGGGCCTGGTCTGCGTGCCGCTCCTCGTCCTGCTTCATCCGGGCGACCACGGCCCTTGACGCCTGGTCTTGCTCGGGAAGCCTGTCGAGGTGGCTTTGCAGATGCGCGGCCACCTGGGTTTCCGTCTCCACCACAAAACCCAGGTTCGCCCGGTCGCTGACCTTGGCAGCCACCAGCCCGAGCGCAAAAGCCCCTGCGAACCACAGAGGGTTGAGCAGGCTGGGGCGTGCGCCCAGTGCGTCCAGGCGCTGTTGTGTCCATGCCAAATGGTCGGTCTCTTCGCGCGCCGCTGCCTGCAGGTGGTCCCGCAGGGCGGGGTCACGGGTGACGGCCGCCTGCGCACTGTAGAGTGCCTGGGCGCACACTTCCCCCACATGGTTCACGCGCATCAGGGCTCCCGCCAACTTTTTCTGCGCAGGATCCAGCGACGCCTCGGGCACACCGTGTGCCGGTGTCTGTTCGGAAGCTCGGGGTTGGGCAAACAGTGTGCGCAGCGCGTTGTCTGCGGCAGTCAAAAAAGCGTCCATGGAAAGCTCTCGAATGGCAATGGCGTCGAAACACAAATTGCACTTGGATACAAAAAACCGCAAGGCAAGGCACAGGAGTTGCATGCAGCAATTGTGATTTTGCCCGTGCGCACTGAAATGTTGCAACACTGCAACGAATTTCCCCTTTCGGGGCGATTGTGGGTGAATTCCTTTGCGAAACCCGGCCGGGTCTGGTGCAATAAGAGCAACTTCCCCACCAGGAGGTTGGCCCGGGAAACCGGCGGGACTGTGCAGGTGCTTTCACCATAGACCCCCCGTACCGGAGCCCGATGTTTAACCTTGGAGTAACTCGCAATGAAAAAATCCCTGATTGCCCTGGCTGTGCTGGCTGCTTCCGGCGCTGCAATGGCTCAATCTTCCGTGACCCTGTTCGGCGTGGTTGACGCAACCTACGCTTACGGTTCCGGCAGCGTCTCTAACAAGTCGCAACTGACGAACTCCGGCTACAACAGCAGCCGTCTGGGTTTCCGCGGCGTTGAAGACCTGGGTGGCGGCATGTCCGCTTCGTTCTGGCTCGAAGCTGGTCTGAACAACGACAACGGCACCGGCGGCGTTACCAACACCAACAACCAAGCAGCTACCAGCACTGGCGGCGGCCTGACTTTCAACCGTCGTTCGACGGTTAGCCTGAACGGCGGCTTCGGTGAAGTGCGTCTGGGCCGTGACTACACCCCCCAATTCTGGAACCTGACCGTGTTTGATCCGTTCGGCACGAACGGCGTGGGCACCACCCAAACCCTGAACTCCAGCCTGGGCGGCCCTACCACCATCCGCGCTTCGAACTCCATCGGCTACTTCCTGCCTGGCAACCTGGGTGGTTTCTACGGCCAAGCCCAGTACTACATGGGTGAGAACAACAGCAACGCTGCCAACAAGAAGGACGGCAACGGCCTGGCACTGCGCGCTGGTTACGCTAACGGCCCCATCAACGCCGCTATCGCTTTCTCCGAAACCAAGTTCCTGACGGGCAACATCAAGGCTGTGAACCTGGGCGGTCAATACGACCTGGGCATGGCTAAGATCATGGCTCACTACAACCAAGACAAGATCAGCGGCGGCAACGACGGCAAGGGCTTCCTGATCGGTGGTCTGATCCCCGTGGGCGCTGGCGAAGTTCGTCTGGCTTACTCCACCTACAAGATCGACACCGTTGGTGCTGATCCCCGTACGAACAAGCTGGCTCTGGGCTACGTGCACAACCTGTCCAAGCGCACGGCTCTGTACGCAACGTACGCTCACCTGACCAACAAGAACGGCGCTGCACAAGCTCTGAACGGCGCTGTGACTGGTGTGAACAGCAACTCCAACGGTTACGACTTCGGTATCCGTCACAGCTTCTAATATCGTCAGCTGGCTTTGGCCAGTTGTTGATACAAAAGCCTAAAAGCCGCCTTCGGGCGGCTTTTTCATTTCTCGAACTGTTTGCGTGAGTCTGTGCGTCGCTTGCGACTGCCTGTGTATCGACTTGGGTGATCCAAATCGGTCTCGTGGCTCACGTGCTGAACCATGACTGCTCATGCGGGCCGATGAGATTCGTGGTGTGGCTGATTGCCGCGCGCCGAGCGCTCCCGTCGAGACGGATAGAAGACCAAGTGGCTGGTAAGGCTCGACTACAGTGCTTCTGACTCGGTTTGCTGATGGGCGAAGCGATATCGCGACCTCGAGCGGTGGTAGGGGCCCACGGGGATAAGGGCAAAAAAGTTTTAGCTGGCACCAACCTTGCATGACGAAAGCGTTGCCAGCGCAGTTATAGGCCCTTCATAGCATCGGGGATTCAGGGATTTCCCGTTGGCTATAGAGCAACCTTTACTGCATAGTAAAACTTTTAATCAAGAGGGTTCCATGAAACTCAACCACAGTCTTTTGTCGGTGGCTGCTGCCGCTGCGCTGCTGTTTGCGCCATCATTGCAGGCCAAGCCCTTCAAATGGGCCAGTCAGGGGGAAATCGCGACCTGGGACATTCACTCCCAAAATAATGCGCTGCAAAACGGCCTTCATGCCAATGTGTATGAAAGCCTGGTGTACTACAACAGCAAGACGTTCGATGTGGAACCCGTGCTGGCGACGGCCTGGAAGGAGATCAGCCCCACGCAGGTGCGCTTCACGCTGCGTCAGGGCGTGAAGTTCCATGATGGTTCGCCGCTGACCACCGACGATGCGGTGTACTCCATCCAGCGGGCCATGGCCAAAACGTCCAACTTCACCCCATACGTACAGGGCATCAGCAAAGTGGTGAAGGTGGATGCGCAGAACTTTGACGTCATTCTGTCCTCGCCCAATCCGGTTCTGCTGCGTCAGATGACCGAGTTGCGCATCATGAGCAAGGCCTGGGCGGAAAAGAACAAGTCGGTTGAGCCCAAAGATATCAAGGGCACCGACGAAAATTTTGCCCACCGCAACGCCATGGGCACAGGCCCTTACACCCYGGAATCGTGGCAGCCTGATGTGAAGATGGTGTTCAAGCGCAACCCCAACTGGTGGGGCAAGATGGACGGCAACGTGACCGAGATCGTCTACACGCCCATCAAGTCTGCAGCCACGCGCATTGCCGCACTGCTGTCGGGTGAAGTGGATCTGGTGCTCGACCCGTCACCCCAGGATCTGGGTCGCTTGCGCGCCAGCCCTGACTTGAAGGTGATTGATGGTGTGGAGAACCGCACGATCTTCCTGGGCATGGACCAGTTCCGCGAAGAGCTCCCGGGCTCGAACATCAAGGGCAAGAACCCGCTCAAGGATGTGCGGGTGCGCAAGGCGCTCTACCAGGCGATTGATGCAGAAACCATCTCGCGCAACATCATGCGCGGCCTGGGCAAGCCCACCGGCACCATCGTTGCGCCGCAAGTGGCTGGCTACACAGAGGTTGTTGGCAAGCGTTTCCCATACAGCGTTGATGCATCCAAGAAGCTGCTGGCCGAGGCGGGTTACCCCGATGGCTTTGAAGTGGATTTCGCCTGCCCTAACAACCGCTACATCAACGACGAAGCCATCTGCCAGGCTGTGACGGCCATGTGGGCGCGCGTGGGGGTGAAGGCCAAGTTGCGCACGCTGCCGTTGGTCAACTACTTCCCGATGATCCAGCGCTACGAAGCCAGCATCTACATGTTGGGCTGGGGCGTGCCGACATTCGACGCGCTGTACAGCCTGCAATCGCTGGTGCGCACCGTGGGCCAAGGTGGTGATGGCAACTACAACGTGGGTCGCTACAGCAACCAGCGCATGGACTATCTGGTGGACCGCATCAAGGCCGAGACCGATGCGCCCGTTCGCGCTCGTATGCTGACCGAAGCGCTGCAACTGTCCAACGACACCGTGTCCCACATTCCTCTGCATGACCAGGTGATCCCATGGGCCATGAAGAAGAACATCGAACTGGTGCACCGTGCTGATAACCGCGTGGACATGCGCACGGTCAAGGTGAACTGATTTATTCTTGACGCACTGAAAGCAAGGGCCGTGCGGCCCTTGCTTTCTTTGGTATATCTGACGATGTATTGACCCGCAGTGCCCCAGTCACCAAAAGTGGCGGCGGCACTTCCATCGAACACTCACTCGACTCTCTGATGCTTGCCTTTATTTTGCGCCGCCTGATACAGGCTGTGATTGTCATGGTCACGGTGGCCTTCATCTCCTTCATGCTGTTCCAGTACGTGGGAGACCCCGTGGTGTTCCTGCTGGGCCAGGACGCCACCCCCGAGCAGATCCGCGAGTTGCGCAGCGCCCTCGGCTTGGACAAATCCTTCTTYGTGCAGTTCTGGCACTTTCTGGTSAATGCRGCSCAGGGTGAGTTYGGMCTGAGCCTGCGCCAGGGSGCSAAGGTSTCGCGCCTSATYGSCGAGCGCTTYCCGGCCACKCTCGAGYTSGCGCTGGTKGCGGCCCTCCTCGCGCTGGTCATCGGTGTGCCGATGGGCGTGTATGCCGCCCTCAAGCGCGGCACCTTCACCAGCCAGSTGTTCATGACMSTGTCSCTGCTSGGMGTGTCCCTGCCCACCTTCCTGATCGGCATCTTGTTGATTTTGGTGTTTGCCGTACACCTGGGCTGGTTCCCCAGCTTTGGTCGGGGTGAGGTCGTGCAGCTGGGCTGGTGGAGCACCGGCTTGCTCAAGGCCAAGGGCTGGCACCACATCACCCTGCCTGCGATCACGCTGGCCATCTTCCAGCTCACGCTGATCATGCGGCTGGTGCGSGCCGARATGTTGGAGGTGCTGCGCACCGACTACATCAAGTTCGCCCGGGCTCGTGGCCTGTCCAATCGGGCCATCCATTTTGGCCACGCCCTCAAGAACACTCTCGTGCCCGTGCTGACCATCACAGGTCTGCAACTGGGTGGCCTGATCGCCTTTGCCATCATCACGGAGACGGTGTTCCAGTGGCCAGGCATGGGCCTGCTGTTCATCCAGGCTGTGACCTTCGCTGACATTCCCGTGATGGCCGCTTACCTGTGTCTGATTGCGTTGATCTTTGTGGTGATCAATCTGGTGGTGGACCTGCTGTATTTCGCGGTCGATCCTCGACTGCGCGTTGGCAAGGCAGGAGGCCACTGATGCAAGGCCCCCGTTTGAAAGCTGGTGGCCGCGCCTTCGCTCACATCGCGCAGTACCACCCTGAGTTGACGGCACTGCGGCGTGACCTGCATGCCCATCCGGAGCTGGGTTTCGAAGAAATCTACACAAGCAAACGCGTCAAGGAAGCGCTGAAGCTCTGCGGTGTGGATGAGATCCACGAAGGCATCGGGCGCACGGGTGTGGTGGGCGTCATTCGTGGGCGCAGCAGCGCCAGCGGTAGCATGGTGGGCTTGCGCGCCGACATGGATGCCCTGCCGCTGACCGAGCACAACGACTTCGCCTGGAAGTCCTGCAAGCAGGGCCTCATGCACGGCTGCGGCCATGACGGCCACACTGCCATGCTGATTGGCGCTGCGCGCTATCTGGCCGAAACCCGCAACTTCGATGGCACCGCCGTGCTGGTGTTCCAGCCGGGCGAAGAAGGCTTTGCCGGCGCCCGCGTGATGATGGAAGACGGGTTGTTTGACCGCTTCCCCGTGCAGTCCATCTTTGCCATGCACAACTGGCCCGCAATGAAGCCCGGCACCGTCGGCATCAACGCCGGTCCGATGATGGCAGCCGCCGACCGTTTCACGGTCGAGATCACTGGGCGTGGCGGCCACGGCGCGCACGCCTATCAGACGGTGGACGTTGTGCTGGTCGCGGCCCACATCATCACCGCAGCGCAGAGCATCGTGTCGCGCAATGTGAGGCCCATCGACAGTGCGGTGGTCAGCCTGTGCGCGATGCAGGCAGGCGACCTGGGTGCCTTCAGCGTGCTGCCCGGCACGGCCACGCTGGTGGGCACCGTGCGCACCTTCGACCCGCTGGTGCAGGAGATGGTGGAAAAGCGCCTCAAGGAGTTGTGCAGCGCCATTGCGCTCGGCTTCGGTGCCACGGCCACGGTGCACTACGAACGCATCTACCCCGCCACCATCAACAGCGAAAGCGAAGCAATCTTTGCGGGCGATGTGGCCGAGTCGCTGCTGGGGGCCGACCACGTGGTGCGCGACCTGGAGCCCAGCATGGGCGCTGAAGACTTCTCTTTCATGCTGCAGAACAAGCCGGGGGCCTATCTGCGCATTGGCCAGGGCACAGGATCGAGCGGCAGCGCCTTGCACAACAGTCGGTATGACTTTAACGATGACATCCTGCCGCTGGGCGCTGCGCTGCACGCCAGCCTGATCGAGCAGGCCATGCCGCTGCCCGCGCTCTGATCAGGCGCGGGCATCTGACTTCTCCACGCACACACCGCTCACCCACCGGAAGTCTTCGTACCCTTCCATCCCACCCTTTCACTACCAGGAGATTTCCATGAAATTCCAGAAAAAAGTCGCTGTGACCGCTCTCTTCGCTGCGCTGGCTGCGACGAGTTTGGTAGCTCAGGCACAGACCGTTCGCATCGCCAACCAGGGCGATGCCCTGTCGATGGACCCGCACTCACTCAACGAGTCGCTGCAGTTGAGCGTGACCAGCAACGTTTACGAACCTCTGGTGGGCCGCAACAAGGACCTGAGCCTTGCGCCCGCATTGGCTACCAGCTGGAAGCAGATTGCCCCCACCGTGTGGCGCTTCGAACTGCGCAAGGGTGTGCAATTCCACGACGGCACGCCGTTCACGGCCGACGATGTGGTGTTCAGCTTCGCCCGCATGAAGGGCGATGGCTCTGACATGAAGGCCACCAACAGCGACATCAAGCAGGTGCGCAAGATCGATGACCACACGGTCGAGATCGACACCATGGCTCCCCAGCCCATCCTGCCAGACGTGATCACCACGTCCTACATCATGAGCAAGAAGTGGTGCGAGACCAATCAGGCCACAACCCCGGTAGACCGCCGCAAGGGCATCGAGAACGCGGCGTCGTTCCGCGCCAATGGCACCGGCCCCTTCCGCCTGCGTGAGCGCCAGCCCAACGTGCGCACGGTGTTCGTGCGCAATGGCGCCTACTGGGACAAGATCGAAGGCAACGCCACCGAAGTTGTGTTCACGCCCATCGGCAACGATGCCACGCGCGTGGCGGCCCTGCTGTCGGGCGAAGTGGACGTGATGGAGCCTGTGCCCGTGCAGGACATCGAGCGTATCAACGGCAGCGCCAATGCCCGCGCCATCACTGGCCCYGAGCTGCGCACCATCTTCCTGGGCATGGACCAGAAGCGCGACGAGCTGCTGTACTCCAACGTCAAGGGCAAGAACCCCTTCAAGGACAAGCGCGTGCGCCAGGCCTTCTACCAGGCCATCGACATCGMMGGCATCMAGMRSACKGTGATGCGCGGCGCCTCSMRCCCCWCCGCGCTGATGGTSGGCCCCGGCATCAACGGCTTCCAGCCGGATGTCAAGCGCCTGCCCTATGACGTCGAAGCCGCCAAGAAGCTGATGGTTGAAGCCGGTTACCCCAACGGTTTTGAAGTCACCATGAACTGTCCCAACGACCGCTATGTGAATGACGGTCGCATCTGCCAGACGGTGGCTGCCAACCTGTCGCGCATCAACGTCAAGATCAACCTCGCGGCCGAGACCAAGGGCACSTACTTCCCSAAGGTGCTGCGCCGYGACACSAGCTTCTACATGCTGGGCTGGACMCCCACCACSTACGACTCGCACAACGCCCTSAAKGCGCTGATGRYCTGCCCCGACGACAAGACCGGMGCSGGCCAGTTCAACCTGGGTGCGTATTGCAACCCCAAGCTGGACGAACTGACCAAGAAGATCCTGGTCGAGACCGACAAGCCCAAGCGYGAYGCSATGATCAAGGAAGCCTTCGAYSTGCACACCGCCGACRTSGGSCACYTGCCRCTGCACCAGCAGRCGCTGGCCTGGGGTGTGAGCAAGAAGGTCAAGCTGGTGCAAATGGCCGACAACTACATGCCTTTCAAGTGGATCACCGTGAGCAAGTAATCCTGCTTGTTCCCGCCTGATCGATACGACGACTACAACAACGACAACGCCATCGGCTGATTCAAGCCCGCAACAACACCTGCAGCTACCCGTTGCGCGTGTTGTTGCCTGTTGATTGGTTTCCCACAATGAAAACTACCCTTGCCCGCTGGTTCGACAGCGACGTTGGCTACAGCTTCCGCACATCGCCGGTCGCCATGCTGGCCGCCGCCATTGCGCTGATTTGCCTGTTCTGTTCGGTGTTCGCCGGATGGGTGGCGCCCCACAACCCGTTCGACCTCACCACGCTGGAGCTGAGCGACGCGCGGCTGCCCCCGGCGTGGAGCGAAATGGGCTCTATGAAATACCCCCTGGGCACCGATGACCAGGGCCGTGACATCCTGTCCGCGCTGATCTACGGTGCGCGCATCTCCCTCGTGGTCGGCATTGCCTCGGTGCTGCTCTCCGTGGTGGTGGGTGTGGCCTTCGGCCTGCTGGCCGGTTTCCGGGGCGGCTGGGTGGATGCTGTGCTCATGCGCCTGTGCGATGTGATGCTCTCCTTTCCTGCCATCCTGGTCGCGCTGCTGATTGCCGGCGTGGGTCGTGCGCTGTTTCCCAATGCGCACGAGTCGCTGGCGTTCGGGGTGCTGATCCTCTCCATCTCSCTSACCGGCTGGGTGCARTAYGCSCGCACGGTGCGCGGCTCCACRCTGGTGGAGCGCAACAAGGAATACGTGCAGGCSGCSCGTGTGACGGGSGTSSCRCCGCTGCGCATCATGCGCAAGCATGTGCTGCCCAACGTGATGGGGCCSGTGCTGGTGCTGGCCACCATCCAGGTGGCCACGGCCATCATCACCGAAGCCACGCTGTCCTTCCTGGGTGTGGGCGCTCCGCCCACTTCGCCCTCGCTGGGCACGCTGATCCGCATCGGCAACGACTACTTGTTCTCGGGCGAATGGTGGATCACCGTGTTTCCTGGCGCCATGCTGGTGCTGATTGCGCTGTCGGTCAACCTGCTGGGTGACTGGCTGCGCGATGCCCTGAACCCGCGCCTGCGTTGAGCCACAACAAGAACAAGAAAAGCGATATCTCCATGAGCCTTCTCGAAGTCAAAAACCTCGTTGTCGAATTCCCGGGCCGCCGCGGTACCCTGCGCGCCCTGGACGACATTTCCTTCTCCATTGCTCCCGGCGAGATCCTGGGCGTGGTGGGGGAGTCCGGCGCCGGCAAGTCACTCACTGGCGCGGCCATCATCGGCCTGCTGGAGCCGCCGGGCCGTGTGGCCTCGGGCCAGATCCTGCTGGAGGGCCAGCGCATCGACAACCTCAGCAATGAGGAAATGCGGCATATCCGTGGTCGCCGCATTGGCGCGATCTTTCAGGACCCTCTGACCTCGCTGAACCCGCTGTATACGGTGGGCCGACAGCTCACTGAAACCATCCTGGCGCACCTGCCGGTCAACGCCGCCGAGGCCCGCCAGCGCGCCATCCAGTTGCTCAAAGACACCGGCATCCCGGCAGCTGAAGAGCGCATTGACCACTATCCGCACCAGTTTTCCGGCGGAATGCGCCAGCGCGTGGTGATCGCCCTGGCCCTGGCTGCCGAGCCCAAACTCATCGTGGCCGACGAGCCCACCACGGCGCTGGATGTGTCCATCCAGGCGCAGATCATCACGCTGCTCAAGAACATCTGCAAATCACGCGGTGCGGCCGTGATGCTGATCACCCACGACATGGGCGTGATTGCCGAAACCTGTGATCGCGTGGCCGTGCTGTACGCCGGCCGCGTGGCCGAGATCGGTCCGGTGCACGATGTGATCAATCAGCCATCGCACCCTTACACCAGCGGCCTCATGGCCTCCATCCCCGACATGACGATGGACCGTGAACGTTTGAACCAGATCGAYGGCGCSATGCCGCGSCTSAAYGCCATTCCCSRKGGCTGCGCCTACAACCCCCGCTGCCCCAAGACCTTTGACCGCTGCATGACCGACCGCCCCGACCTGATGGATGCAGGCGCTACACGCGCTGCTTGCTGGCTGCACGCTGGTGCCGCGACCCAAGCCGAGGTGACCGCATGAGTGCCACCGCAACGAAAAGCAAGGCCCTGGTCCAGGCGCATGACCTGGCCAAGACCTTTGACGTCTCCGCTCCCTGGCTTAACCGTGTGATCGAACGCAAGCCCCGCACCCTGTTGCATGCGGTGGATGGCGTGAGCTTCGAGATCGAGAAGGGCAAGACGCTGGCCCTGGTGGGCGAGTCCGGCTGCGGCAAGAGCACCGTGGCCCGCCTGCTGGTGGGGTTGTACGAGCCCACCCGCGGCGGCCTCACCTTCGACAACCAGGACGCGCACGCCGCTTTCAAGGGCAACGATGCCAAGGCCATGCGCCGCCGCATTCAGATGATCTTCCAGGACCCGTACGCCAGCCTGAATCCGCGCTGGCTGGTGGAGGACATCATCGGAGAGCCACTGAAAGAACACGGCCTCATCACCGACAAGGAACAGCTCAAGACCCGCGTGGGCGAGTTGCTCAAGTCCGTGGGGCTGTCGCCGCTGGACATGGTCAAGTACCCGCACCAGTTCTCGGGCGGGCAGCGCCAGCGCATCTCGATTGCACGCGCCCTGGCCACCGAACCCGAGTTCCTGGTCTGCGACGAGCCCACCAGCGCGCTTGATGTGTCGGTGCAGGCCCAGGTCCTCAACATCATGAAGGACCTGCAGCGCGAACGGCAGCTCACCTACCTGTTCATCAGCCACAACCTGGCCGTGGTGCGCCACGTGAGCGACCAGGTCGGCGTGATGTACCTGGGCCGACTGGTGGAGTTGGCCGACAAACACACGCTGTTCGACACACCGCGTCACCCCTACACGCGCATGTTGCTCGATGCCATCCCCAAGATGCACGACACCGGCAAGGCGCGCACACCGGTACAGGGCGAGGTACCCAACCCGCTGAACCCGCCGCCCGGTTGTGCGTTCAACCCCCGCTGCCCGCATGTGAACGACCGCTGCCGCACCGAGCGCCCCCAGCTCCTGAGCATTGGCGGCATTCGCATTGCGTGCCATGCGGTGGAGGAAGGGCGGATCTGATGCCAGCCGCCACGCGGGTGTGCTGACGCGCGGCGGAGGGACTCATCCGGCATTGCTACTGTCGCAGTAGTGATTGCTATCAATAAAATAGCTGCTAGCGCAATGAATACCTGCGCTTGCGGCTATTTTTGCTTGTAAACGCGCAGAAGATGCTCATCCTGGCTCCGCAGTCACTCCTTGGCCGGCTGCGGGCAGGGCACGCCCCAGCAGGTAGTCAATGCAGGTGCGCACCGCCCGGGTCTGGTGGCGGTTCGGCATGTAGAGCATGAACATCTGGGTGCCAAAAATGCTCAGCCGCCAGTCGTTGAGCGTGGTCAGCACTTCGCCGCTGGTCACGGCGTCCTGCACCACGTAATCCGGTACCAGCCCTACGCCCAGCCCTGCCAGGATGCCCTGGCGCAGAAACGGAAAGTGCTCCGAAATGAGGGTGGGCTCCAGCATGGCCTCCTGGCGCTGGTCACCCCGGTACCCGCGCAGGCGCAGCTGCTTGCCTACCACCCCTGCGGTGATCACCGGCGCGGCCTGCAGAGCTTCGAAGTCCTGGGGCAGCCCATGCGTCTCGGCGTACTCGCGCGATGCGCAGGCGATGTAACGCACGCTGCCCAGGTCGCGCGCCACCAGCGTGGGCGGGGGCTCGGGCATCACGCGGATGGCGATGTCCACCTCATCACGGATCAGGTCATCCACCCGGTTTTCAAAGCGCACATCCAGCACGATGCCGGGGTACWGCCGCTTGAAGTCGATCAGCCAGTCSGMCATCACMAKCTGSCCGTAGCCRCTGGGCACGCTCAGGCSCACGCGGCCCTGCAGGCCYTGGCCCAGCGTGGCAATCGTCTCGCGCGCGGCCAGCATTTCGTTCTGAATGGCGCGGCCATGGGCGTACAGGCGCAGGCCCACCTCGGTGGGCTCCACCCGGCGTGTGGTACGGCGCACCAGCTGCACACCCACCGATTTTTCTAACTGGTGCAGGTGGTAGCTCACGTTGGCTCGCGTCATCTTCAGGTTGCGCGCGGCCTGGCTCAGGTTGCCAGCATCAAGGATGTCGACCAGCACGGTGAGGGAGGTGAGTTCCATAGGCGGGATAGGTGGGGCGGCATCTGAACGCTCGCTTGCCGCAGTTTGTCAAAAGAAGTTTGACAGTCTGTCAATGGKCTATGYAATTGTCAAGATTACTTCGCGCATCAACAATCCCCCGGTCATCAACAGGCACAGCCATTGACCAGGAGACTTCCCCGTATGCACGCCGCCGCTGCCGCATCTTCCGTTGTTACCACCGCGCTGCATGGCGATGTTCTGGTCGTCACCATCGACAACCCGCCCGTCAATGCCCTGGGAGCCGCCGTGCGCCAGGGCCTGTTGGCGGCCATGCAGCAGGCGCAGGCCGACGCCGCCGTGGTCGCCGTGTTGCTGGTGGGCGCGGGCAAGGCCTTCATTGCCGGGGCGGACATCCGCGAATTCGGCAAGCCACCGGTAGCACCCATCCTGCCTGAGGTCTGCCGCGCCATCGAAAACCTGAACAAGCCCGTGGTGGCCGTGCTGCACGGCGCAGCCCTGGGCGGCGGGCTGGAGGTGGCTTTGTCGGCCCACTACCGGCTGGCCTTGCCTGCCGCCACGCTGGGCCTGCCCGAGGTGAACCTGGGCCTGCTGCCCGGCTCGGGYGGCACCCAGCGCGCCCCGCGCCTGATGGGCGTGCAGGCCGCCACAACCCTCATGCTCAGCGGCCAGCCCCTCAAGGCGCAGGCCGCGCTGCAAGCCGGCCTGGTTGACAAGCTGGTGGAAGGCACCGACCCGCTGGCCGCAGGCTTGGCCTACGTGCGCGAACTGCTGGCTGCCAACGCCCCCGTGCGCCGCACGCGTGACCTGGCCATTGCCGAGCCGCAGGCTGCGCTGGCTTGGCTGGAAGAGCAAAAGGCTGAGACGGCCAAGAAGTCGCGCGGCCTGTTCTCGCCCCTCAAGATCATCGAATGCGTGCAGGCTGCACTGCAGTTGCCGTTTGAAGAAGGCATGGCCCGCGAACGTGCGCTGTTCATGGAATGCATCGACAGCCCGCAACGCGCCGGGCTCATCCACGCCTTTTTTGCCGAGCGTGAAGTGGTCAAAGTGCCCGAGGCTCAGGCCGCGCAGCCACGCCCCGTGGCCAGCATTGCCGTCATCGGTGGCGGCACCATGGGTGCGGGCATTGCCGTGGCCGCGCTGGATGCGGGCCTGCCCGTGACCATGATCGAGCGCGATGCCGAATCCATCGCCCGCGGCCGCGCCAATGTCGAAAAGGTCTACAACGCCCTGGTGGCCAAGGGCCGCATGACCGATGCCGCCCAGGCCGCCGTGATGGCGCGCTACACCGGCAGCACCAGCTATGCCGACATCGCCCAGGTGGACCTGGTGATCGAGGCCGTGTTTGAAGACATCGAAGTCAAGAAGACCGTGTTCCGCGAGCTGGACCGCGTGTGCAAGCCCGGTGCCGTGCTGGCCACCAACACGTCCTACCTCGACATCGACGCCATTGCAGCTGCCACCGGCCGCCCGCAGGATGTGATCGGCCTGCACTTCTTCAGCCCCGCCAACATCATGAAGCTGCTGGAGATCGTGGTGCCCGCCAAGGTGGCGCCCGACGTGGTGGCCACGGCGTTCGAGCTGGCTCGCAAGCTGAAAAAGGTGCCTGTGCGCGCGGGCGTGTGCGACGGCTTTATCGGCAACCGCATCCTGGCCGTGTACAAGCAGGCCGCTGACTACCTGCTGGGAGACGGTGCCAGCCCCTACGAGATCGACGCTGCCGTGCGCGGCTTTGGTTTTGCCATGGGCCCGTTCCAGGTGACAGACCTGGCCGGTGGCGACATTGGCTGGGCCACGCGCAAGCGCCGCGCTGCCACGCGCGACCCCAAGGCCCGGTACGTGGAGATTGCCGACCGCATCTGCGAACGCGGCTGGTTTGGTCAGAAGACCGGGCGCGGGTTCTACCTGTACCCCGACGGTGCCCGCACGGGCCAGCCCGACCCGGAAGTGCTGGCCATAGTGGATGCCGAGCGCGCCAAGAAAGGCGTCACGCCCCGCAGCTTCAGCGCCGACGAGATCATGCGTCGCTACATGGCCGCCATGGTCAACGAAGGCGCCAAAGTGGTGGCCGAAGGCATTGCCCTGCGCCCGCTGGATGTGGACGTGACCTTTGTCGCGGGCTACGGCTTTCCGCGCCACCGTGGCGGCCCGATGAAGTGGGCCGACATGACGGGGCTGGACAAGGTGCTGGCCGATATCCGCGAGTTCGCCCAGGAAGACCCGCTGTTCTGGCAGCCCGCGCCGCTGCTGGAAAAGCTGGTAGCCGAGGGGCGCAATTTCGACAGCCTGAACAAGGCTGCATAGCGCAGAGACTGCCTGACCTGCATTGCACGCGAAGCGTTTTCCATCAGTCCCACCGTATTCGAGTCATATTGGCCTCTAGCGCTTTATGAATAAGCGCAAAAAGCTATTAAATCAGGAGCAAATCATGCGTGAAGCCGTCATCGTTTCCACCGCCCGCACCCCATTGACCAAGTCGCACCGGGGCGAATTCAATGCCACACCCGGCCCGCAGCTGGCGGCCTTTTCCGTCAAGGCAGCGGTCGAGCGCTCGGGCATCGACCCCGAGCTGATCGAAGACCTGGTGATGGGCTGCGGCTACCCCGAGGGCATCACCGGCAAGAACATTGGCCGCCAGACCGCGCTGCGCGCGGGCCTGCCCCTTTCGGTGGCGGGCATGGTGGCCAGCCGGTTTTGTGCATCGGGTCTGCAGTCGGTGGCGATTGCCGCAGGCCGCATCGTGGCCGAAGGCGTGCCCGCCATGGTGGCGGGTGGGGTGGAGAGCATCTCGGCCATCCGTGCAGGCAACCCGGCAGACATCGACCCCTGGCTGCAAGAGCACAAGCCCGMSCTCTACATGGCCATGATCGACACCGCCGACATCGTGGCCCACCGCTATGGCATCAGCCGCGAAGACCAGGATGCGTTCTCGCTGCTAAGCCAGCAACGCACCGCCGCCGCACAGCAGGCCGGCGTGTTCGCTGACGAGATCGTGCCCTGCACCACGCGCATGATGGAAAAGAACAAGGAGACCGGTGAGGTCACCTACCGCGAAGTGACCGCCACGCACGACAACTGCAATCGCGCCAGCACCACGCTGGAAGGCCTGGCCAAGCTGGAGCCGGTGAAAGGTCCGGGCCAGTTCATCACCGCAGGCAACGCCTCGCAACTGTCCGACGGCTCCAGCGCCTGCGTGCTCATGGAAGCGAAAGAAGCCGAGCGCCGTGGCCTGCAGCCCTTGGGCGCGTTCCGTGGCTTTGCGGTGGCGGGTTGCGAGCCCGACGAAATGGGCATTGGCCCCGTGTTTGCCGTGCCCAAGCTGCTGGCGCGCCACGGCCTCACGGTGCAGGACATTGACCTGTGGGAGATGAACGAAGCCTTCGCCTCGCAGGCCCTGTACTGCCAGCGCCGCCTGGGCATTCCGTCCGAGCGGCTGAACGTGAACGGCGGGGCGATTGCCATTGGCCACCCCTTTGGCATGACCGGTGCACGTCTGGTGGGCCACCTGCTGCTCGAAGGCCGCCGCCGCAAGGCCAAGTACGGCGTGGTGACGATGTGCATCGCCGGTGGCATGGGCGCTGCAGGCCTGTTCGAGATTTATTGAAACACCCCCTGAGCGGCTGGCGCCGCTTCCCCCTCTCCTGCGGGAGGGGGACGACGCCCTCGCTGCGGGGCGGCCCTTGCTCGGCGTCCCCCGCCTGGGGCGCGCCAGTGCAAAGGCCGTATACAGGCGCACAGCGCCATGGATGACTGAGGAAAACCGTCAATGGACCTGAATTTCACCCCCGAAGAAGAAGCCTTCCGCGCCGAGGTGCAGGCTTTCTTGAAAGCCAAGCTGCCCGAGCGCATCGCCACCAAGGTCAAGGCCGGGCAGCGCCTGACCAAGGCGGACCAGGACGAGTGGCACGCCATCCTGAACGAGCGCGGCTGGCTGGCCAACCACTGGCCCGAAGCCTATGGCGGCCCCGGCTGGGGGGCCGTCGAGAAGTTCATTTTCGACACCGAATGCGCCCTGGCCGGTGGCCCGCGCATCGTGCCCTTTGGCGTGAACATGCTGGGCCCGGTGCTCATCAAGTTTGGCAACGAGGCACAGAAAAAATACTGGCTGCCGCGCATCCTGAGCGGTGAGGACTGGTGGTGCCAGGGCTACTCCGAACCTGGCGCGGGCTCGGACCTGGCCTCGGTCAAGACCACGGCGGTGCGCCAGGGCGACCACTACATCGTSAACGGCCAGAAGACCTGGACCACSCWGGGYCAGCACRCCAACATGATCTTCTGCCTGGTGCGCACCRACCGCGARGCSAAGRMGCAGKMRGGCATCAGCTTYYTSCTGRTSGACATGAMCTCGCCCGGCGTGGARSTGCGCCCSATCMKCACGCTCGAYGGCGASMAKGAAGTSAACGAGGTGTTCTTCWCCGATGTGAAGGTGCCCGTGGAAAACCTGGTGGGCGAGGAGAACAAGGGCTGGACCTACGCCAAGTACCTGCTGACCTATGAGCGCACGGGCATTGCAGGCGTGGGCTTTTGCATTGCCGCGCTGGCCAAGCTCCAGGTGATTGCCGCCAAGGTCATCAAAAACGGCAAGCCGCTGGATCAGGACCCACTGTTTGCCGCCCGCATGGCCCAGGTCGAGATTGACCTGGAGAACATGAAGACCACCAACCTGCGCGTGATYGCCGCCGTGGCCGGTGGCGGCGTGCCAGGGGCTGAAAGCTCCATGCTCAAGATTCGCGGCACCGAGATCCGGCAGGAGATCCTCTCGCTCATCCGCCGTGCGGTGGGCCCGTACGCGCTGCCTTTCATCGAAGAAGCGCAGTACGAAGGCTATGCCGATGAACCCGTGGGGCCGAAGGAGGCAGCGACGGCAGCTGCGAATTACTTCAACWACCGCAAGCTGTCGATCTTYGGCGGCTCSAAYGAAATCCAGAAGAACATCATTTCAAAAATGATTTTGGGCCTGTGAGGTTGCCGCGATGAACTTTGAACATACCGAAGACCGCCGCATGCTGGCGGACACCCTGAACCGTTTTGTGGCCGAGCAGTACGGGATCGAGACGCGCAACCACATCGCCTACGGCGACAGCGGCATGGACGCGGCGCTGTGGAGCCGCTTTGCCGAGCTGGGCGCGATTGGCGCACTCTTCCCCGAAGCCGATGGCGGCTTCGGCGGCGCAGGCTTTGATGTGGCCGTGGTGTTTGAAGCCCTGGGCAGCGGCCTGGTGGTGGAGCCCTTCGTCGGCGCGCTGGTGGTGGGCCGGGCGCTGGGCCTGGCGGGCAGCGCTGCGCAAAAGGAACACATCGCCCGCATCATCGACGGCAGCACCGTGGTGACCCTGGCGCACGAGGAAGCCGGCGCGCACTACGCCCTGAACCGCGTGACCACCCGCGCCGTGCGCAATGGCGACGGCTGGTTGCTCACCGGCCACAAGGCCGTGGTGCTGCATGGCGACCAGGCTCAACTGCTACTGGTCAGTGCCCGCACAGCGGGCGCTGTGGACGATGAAGACGGCATCTCGCTGTTCCTGGTGCCCGCCGATGCTGCAGGCCTGAGCCGCCGTGGCATGGGCCGCATCGATGGTGGCCGTGTGGCCGAAGTCACGCTGCAAAACGTGCGGGTGGGCGCAGGGGCCTTGCTGGGCGCAGAAGGGCAGGGCTTTGCCACGCTGGAGCACGCGGTGGGCTGGGGCATTCTGGCCGTGTGTGCCGAGGCGCTGGGCGCCATGGATGTGGCCAAGAAGCACACGCTGGAATACCTGCAAACGCGCAAGCAGTTTGGCGTACCCATCGGCAGCTTTCAGGCTCTGCAGCACCGCATGGCCGACCTGCTGCTGGAAGTGGAGCAGGCACGCTCGGCCGTCATCAATGCGGCAGCAGCCATGGAAAGCACCGACCGCACCGAGCGCGAGCGCGCGCTCTCGGCCGCCAAGGTCACCATGGGCCGCATYGGCGCGCTGGTGGCCGAGGAAAGCATCCAGCTGCACGGYGGCATYGGCATGACSTGGGAGCTGCCGCTGYCGCACTACGCCAAGCGSCTCGTSATGGTGGACCACCAGTTTGGCGATGAAGACCACCAYCTGSMGCGCTTTATCGCGCTGGGCCGGAGCTGAAGCCATGGAGCAGCCACTGCCTCTGCTGCAACGCCGTGAGGGCGCGGTGCTCGTGCTCTCCAACAACAACCCTGCCGCGCGCAATGCGCTGTCGCCCGCGTTCTATGCAGCGCTGACCGAGGCACTGGCACAGGCCGAGGCTGACCCTACCGTCGGCGCCATCGTGCTCACGGGCGAGGATGGGCACTTCTGCGCGGGCGGTGACCTGCGCCAGCTGGCCAAGCGCCGTGAGCTGCCCATCGAAGAGCGCCGCGCCAAGCTCGAAGGCCTGCACGACCTGATCCGCACCGTGCGCGATTGCCGCAAGCCGGTGATTGCAGCGGTGGAGGGCGCTGCCGCTGGTGCGGGCCTGTCGCTGGCGCTGGCCTGCGACATGCTGGTGGCTGCGCGTAACGCCGTGTTTTCGGTCGCGTATGTGAAGGTGGGTCTCACGCCCGACGGCGGCGCCACTGCCTTCCTGGCCGAGTTCGTGTCGCGCCAGGTGCTGACCGAGCTGTGCCTCACCGGCGAACGCATCTCTGGCGAGCGACTGCATGCACTCGGCCCGGTCAACCGACTGGCCGAACCGGGTGAGGCGCTGACGCAGGCATTGGCATTGGCCGCGCAGGTGGCCACCGGGCCGGACCTGGCCATGGGCCGCATCAAGGCGCTGTGCCGCAGTGCCTACGTCCAGCCACTGGACGATCAGCTGGAGTTGGAAGCACAGCTCATGGTGCAGTCGCAAGCCACCGAAGAATCCCGCGAAGGCGTTGGTGCGTTTCTGGAAAAACGCCCGGCCGATTTCGCCCGCCTGCGCCAGGTCAATGCCGCTGGCGCGGGTACACAAGACACTACGCAATGACCTCCACCACCCCCACCCCCCCATTGCCCGAGGGCATGGACTTCCCGCTCGAAGGCGTGCGCGTGCTCGACCTCTCGCGTGTGTTTGCGGGCCCGCTGTGCGGCCAGGTACTGGCCGACTTTGGTGCCGACGTCATCAAGGTGGAACACCCCGGCCGGGGTGACGACACCCGCGACTGGGGCATGCGCATCGGCAAGACCGAGACCACCTACTACAACAGCATGAACCGCAACAAGCGGTCCATCACGGTGGATTTGCAGACGCCCGAAGGCGTGAAGATCATCCGCGACCTGCTGCCGCAGTGCGACGTGGTAGTCCAGAACTTCAAGACCGGCGGCGCCGAGAAGCTGGGCCTGGGCTACGAGCAGCTCAAGGCCATCAAGCCCGACCTCATCTACTGTTCGGTGGCGGGCTACGACAGCTCCGGCCCCGAGGCCAAGCGCCCCGGTTATGACCTGGTGATCCAGGGCGAGGCGGGTCTGATGGCCATCAACGGTGAGGCCAACCAGCCCCCGCTGAAGTTCGGCGTGGCCGCGGTGGACATGATGACCGGCATGTATGCGGCGCAGGCCGTGCTGGCCGCGCTGTTCCGGCGGGAGCGCACGGGCAAGGGCCGCCACATCGAGATGGCGCTGTACGACTGCGGTCTGATGATCACCGGCTACTACGGCCTGGACGCCATGCTGCTGGGCCACGACCCGCAGCGCTACGGCAACGCCCACCCGTCCATCGTGCCCTACGGCATGTTCGAGGCACAGGACGGTCCGCTCATCATCGCCGTGGGCAACAACAGCCAGTTCGACAAGTTCTGCCGTCAGGTGGTGATGCGCCCGGACATCGTGGAAGACCCCCGTTTTGCCACCAATGTCGAGCGTGCCCGCAATCGACTGACCCTGCTGCCCGAGATGAAGGCGTTGATTGCCAGCTTCCCGCGTGATGTGCTGCTCGAACGCCTGACCGCTGCTGGCATCCCTTGCGGCAGGGTGGCTGGCTTGCACGAAGCGCTGACCAGCGAGCGTACGCGGCGTGGCGGCCTCCTGCAGGAAATGCCCCACCCCGTGGCGGGCACCACGCATGTGTTCGCGCCGCCTTATCGGCTGGACGGCCAGCGCCTGCCCATCCGCAACGCACCGCCCACCCTGGGCGACGCCACGCGCGATGTGCTGCAGCAGCTGCTGCAACTGCCAGAGGCCGAGCTTCAGGCCCTGCGCGACAAGGGTGTGCTCACACTTCCCCCGCTTTAATAGCTATAAAAATAATAGCGGAAAGCGCTTGCGGAACAAGCGCTATCGACCTTTTCCTATTGCCATCCGGAGACAAACATGAACTTCTTCCGTATTCTCCGCCGCAGGGTCCTGCAGGGCCTGGCCGCCCTCATCAGCACCGGCCTGCTGGGCTCGGCCCTGGCGCAGGCGGGTAAGGACGCCTGGCCTGCCAAGCCTATCAAGCTGATCGTGCCGTACCAGGCCGGTGGCGCCACCGACATCACCGCCCGCGCGCTGGGCGAGAAGCTCTCGGCCCGCCTGGGCCAGCCTGTTCTGGTGGACAACCGCGGCGGAGCCGGCGGCGTGACCGGCACCGACCAGGCGCTCAAGTCGCCGGCCGACGGCTACACCCTGCTGGTGTCCCTGGGCACCACCATGCTCATCAACCAGTTTCTGTACGACCGCCTGCCGTACCAGCCGCAAAAGGACCAGGCCCTCATCACCCAGATCGCGCTGGCGCCGGTGGTGCTGCTGGTCAACCCGCAGCTGCCGGTCAACAACGCAGCGGAGCTGATGGCCTACATCGACCGCAACAAGGGCAAGATCGCCTATGGCTCATGGGGCATGGGTTCGTACGCCCACCTGGCTGGGGCGTGGCTGTCCGACAAGCACAAGGCCGACATGAACCATGTGGCCTACAAGGGCGAGGCCCCAATGCTGCAGGACCTCGTGGGCGGGCAGTTCCAGATGGCGTTTGCCAGCCTGCAGTCGGCCCGGCCCTACATCGAATCGGGCCGCCTCAAGCCACTGGCCGTGACCGGCGCGCAGCGCATGGACGCGCTGCCCAAAGTGGCCACGATGGCTGAGCAGGGTATCAAGGACGAGGTCTTCCAGGTGACGGGCTGGGTGGGCATGAGCGCACCCGCGAAGACGCCGCCCGAAGTCGTAGCGCGGCTTGGCGTTGAGCTGCAGGCCGTGATCGCGATGCCCGAAGTGCGCGACCGCATCCAGCAGATGGGTTTCATCCCCGTGGGCAGCAGTCCCGAGCAGTTCAGCGCCCAGTTCAAGAAGGACGCACCGGTGTGGGAGCGCGTGGTGAAAGTGTCTGGCGCAAAGCTCGATTAACACCCCCCTGAGCCGCAGCGCGGCTTCCCCCCGCTCTCGCATGGCTGCGCCATGCGGGCAGGGGGACGCAGCCAGCGCGGCGGGGCGGCCCTTGCGCGGCTGCCCGCGCCTGGGCCGCGCCGGTTACGTCGGGCGTGGGTCAGCACAAAAGCTGAAAGTAAAAACGGATATCTGATGACGAAACAATCTCTTTTCCCCGCCGCCTTTTCGCGTCGCGCGGTGCTGTCCGCAGCTGCCGCTGTGTCGGCCATCGGCCTGCTGGGCACGGCCCCAGCGCACGCCCAGGCCTGGCCTAACAAGATGATCAAGCTCGTGGTGCCCTTCCCGGCTGGTGGCCCCACCGACACGGCCTCGCGTATCGTCGGCCAGAAGCTGGCCGAGCGGCTGAAGCAGCCCGTGGTGGTGGAGAACCGCGCGGGCGCTTCGGGCTCGATTGCCGCGCAGCAGATCGCCAAGACCCCTGGCGACGGCTACACGCTCATGATGCTGGCCACGCCCACGCTGTTGGCTCCGCACCTGTACAAAAAGGCGGGCTACGACACCACCAAGGATTTCGTGTCCGTGGCTACCGTGTACGACCTGCCCATCGTAGTGGTGGTCAACCCGGCGCAGATGCCTACCGTGACCGATCTGCAAAAGCTCATCACCCACGCCAAGGCGCGGCCAGGTCAGCTCAACTACACCTCCTCGGGCGTGGGCAGCTTTGGCCACCTGAGCATGGAGCTGCTCAAGCAGCTGGGTCAATTCGAGATGGAGCATGTGCCCTACAAGGGCGGTGTGCCCGCCATCACCGACACGCTGGGCGGCCAGGTGCCCATGATGTATGCAGACCTCGTGGCAGCGCTGCCCCATATCCAGACGGGCAAGCTGCGCGCCATTGCGGTGGGCTTGCCGCAGCGCGTGGGCGTAATCCCCAACGTGCCCACCATTGCCGAGCAGGGCTTCAAGGGCTTTGATGCCGTGTCGTGGGGCGGCCTGATGGCCCCGCTCGGTACGCCCAAGGATGTGGTTGATCGCATCAGCACCGAAGTCAAAGCCATCCTGGCCGACAAGGAGGTGCAGGACAAGCTGCTCAACGCCGGTGCCATCGCCAACCACCAGGGCCCGGACCAGATGGCCAAGCGCGTGCGTGGCGATTACGCCAAGTGGGGCCAGGTGATCCGCGACAAGGGCATCGTCTTCGAGTAAGTTGGGCCATGACCAACGCAACTGCCTCTGCCCCTTTTCCCCCGTTCCGCAGGGTCTCCGATCTGCTGCGTGACAACGCGCGGCAGCGCCCGCAGGCCAAGGCCTTGGCCGATGACGACTCCGCGTTGAACTGGGCCGCACTCGATGCCCTGGTGGACCGCGTGGCCGCATCGTTGCAGCAGGCGGGCCTGCAGTCGGGCGATGTGGTGGCCGTATGCGCCGCGTCGTCGGTGCGTTATGCCTCTGTGTACCTGGGCGCCCTGCGTGCGGGTGTGGTGGTGGCACCGCTGGCGCCATCCGTCACGCCCGAGGCCATGGCGTCCATGCTGGGCGATGCCCAGGCGCGCCTGCTGTTTGCCGATGCGCAGGGCAGGGCGGCGGTGCCGCCTGCGGTGATGAAAGGCGCCGTTGCGCTGCCCCTGGTGGCGCTGGACGATACCGGCGCGGGCACGCCGTGGATTGAGTGGCTCGCTCCCGAAGGCGCCGCACCGCAGCCGGTGGATGTGGGCCCCGAGCACCCGTTCAACATCATTTATTCCTCCGGCACCACTGGCAACCCCAAGGGCATCGTGCAATCGCACGGCATGCGCTGGGCGCATCTGGTGCGCGGCCTGGCGCAGGGCTACGGGCCGGACAGTGTCACGCTGCTGGCCACGCCGCTGTATTCCAACACCACGCTGGTGTCGTTCTTCCCCGGCCTGTGCTGGGGCGGCAGCGTGCGGCTGATGGCAAAGTTCGATGCACTGCGCTACCTGCAGACCGCGCAGCAGATTCGCGCCACGCACTCCATGCTGGTGCCGGTGCAGTACCAGCGCATCCTGGCGCTGCCGCAGTTTGGTGAATTCGACCTGTCGTGCTTTCGCGCCAAGTTCTGCACCAGCGCGCCGTTCCGTGCCGAGCTGAAGGCCGACATCCTGGCGCGCTGGCCGGGCGCGCTGTACGAGTTCTACGGCATGACCGAAGGCGGCGGCACCTGCATCCTGGCGGCGCACGACCATCCCGACAAGCTGCACACTGTGGGCCAGCCCGCATCCACCAGCGACATCCGCCTGATCGACGAAGAGGGCCATGAGCTGCCGCCCGGCGCCACCGGCGAGGTGGTGGGCCACTCGCCCGGCATGATGACCGGCTACCACCGGCAGCCCGACAAGACGCGCGAGGCCGAGTGGTTTGACGCCACCGGCAAGCGCTTCATTCGCACGGGCGACGTGGGCCGGTTTGACGCGCAGGGATTTCTGACCCTGCTGGACCGCCGCAAGGACATGGTCATCAGCGGCGGCTTCAACATCTACCCCAGCGACCTCGAAGCCGAGTTGCGCAAGCACCCCGCCGTGGAGGACGTGGCCGTGACCGGCGTACCCTCCGAACAATGGGGCGAGACGCCGGTGGCCTTTGTATGCCGCCGGCCGGGTGCCACCGAAGACACCACGCAGATCATGGGTTGGTACAACGCCCGTGCGGGCAAGACGCAGCGGCTGGCTGCGCTGCATTTCATTGATGAGCTGCCGCGCAGCGCCATCGGCAAGGTGCTCAAGCGTGAATTGCGTGACCTGCACCGCGCGCTGTCGCACTGATCGATTTCCTGTTTTTTCAGAAAGACCCAACCATGAAAATCCTCGTTCCCGTCAAGCGCGTGGTGGACTACAACGTGAAGGTCCGCGTGAAGTCGGACAACACGGGTGTAGACATCGCCAACGTGAAGATGAGCATGAACCCCTTTGACGAAATCGCCGTTGAAGAGGCCGTGCGCCTGAAAGAAAAAGGCCTGGTGACCGAAGTCATCGCAGTCTCCTGCGGCGTGGCCCAGTGCCAGGAAACCC
>NZ_JBGFFF010000018.1:0-46454 GCF_056175785.1 Acidovorax sp. LjRoot204 | reverse complement strand
CAGCGCGGTAGGCGTCGTCACTGAAGTTGGCGGCATCCCCTGCCCCCGACTCCACCGTGACAGTGAAGCCCAGCTTGATCAGCTTCTCCACCACATCGGGCACGGTGGCCACGCGCTTTTCACCGGGAAAGATTTCCCTTGGCACGCCGATACGCTGCGGCTGCGGGACGGGGCTTGTCTGCATCAGAGGTCTCCTCGAGTTTCGTAATCGTTATGCAAGGCCGCCAGGCAGGGGAGGACTGGCGCGCTAGGGTTTGGATGTGGGCGCAGGGAACGGGAAGGGCGGAATGGCCAGGTGGCCGTCCACCATGCCGGAGCTCAGGCGCACGGCCTGGGCCAGGTCACGCCCCCATTGCAGCGCGGGTCTTCCCGCCACAAGGAACTCCTCGTTATTGCGCGTAGCCGGACGCAACAGCCGCTGGTCCACCAAGGCATCGATCTTCACCCAGGCACCCGCCTCCGTCACGTAGCGATAGCTCAGATAGGTATAGGGCTGGGTCAGAGTGATCTGGCGGGTGCTGAGCCACTCGACAAGGTCCGGCCGGTTCTTGTCCAGCCACTGGGAACTGCTTCCCCACCGCTTGAGGCGCAGACAGTCTGCGCGCACGGGGCTGCCTGCAGCGCCATCCTCCACGGTGACGTCCTGCTGGGTGGGGCAATAACCGATGCCCTGCGGAGAACCACTCAGGTCTCCTGCGCGGTTGGTCTGCACGCGCAACACGGCCAGCCAGTCTCCCTGCGCATTCCGCAAGCCCACATCGCGGGTCTGGAGCGCAATACGTCCTCCGGAGCCTGCAATGGCTTCCTCGGAGGTACCCAGGTCCTGCCAGGCCCCCGGCGGCAGTACAAGGCGGGCACGCCCGACTGGATATTCGGACTTGGGAGGAACGGTCAGGGGCGCGCACGCCACCGTGAACACCGTCACAGCCAACACAGGCAACAGCCGCCGGAACTTTGAAATGGTCAGAGTCATAGAGAAAGGTTCATACGAATTCGCCTTCAATCATCCCACGGCACCCAAGTCCGTCCCTCGACGGCTTCTGCCATGCAACAACCAACTCGGTGTAGCTGGTGAAAAATGTGTTGAAAGCGCCCTGGTATCGGACACTTCTTGCGGCGCTGCCGGTGGGCAAGCTGACCACGAGCTTACATGAAGAAAATCTTGTCGCTGTCGCCTTTGTCTGCAGTAGAGGGAACTCCCCAGTCTCCCCCCGCAAACAGGCAAAAAAAAAGCCTGGCAGCACAAAGCAGCCAGGCTGGGCAGCGGCCCCGCAGGGCCTGGTGCCAACGATCAGTTCACCACTTGGGCCAGCGCACCCGAGGCGTACTGGGCGGCCACGGCCTGCAGGCTCAGGCCCTTGATCTTGCTGCCCTGGCCATCGCAGCCGAACTCCAGGTAACGCTGCTTGCACACCTGCTTGGCCGCTTCGCGAGCGGGCTTGAGCCATTCGCGGGCGTCGAACTTGTCGGGGTTTTCAAACAGGAACTTGCGCACCGCGCCCGTCATCGCCAGGCGGATGTCGGTGTCGATGTTGATCTTGCGCACGCCGTGCTTGATGGCTTCCTGGATTTCCTCGACGGGCACGCCGTAGGTTTCCTTCATCTTGCCGCCGTACTGGTTGATGATGGCCAGCAACTCGGCAGGCACCGACGAGGAGCCATGCATTACCAGGTGGGTGTTGGGGATGCGCTGGTGGATTTCCTTCACGCGGCTGATGGCCAGGATGTCGCCCGTGGGCTTGCGGCTGAACTTGTAGGCGCCATGGCTGGTGCCGATGGCGATGGCCAGGGCGTCCAACTGTGTGGCCTTCACAAACACGGCGGCTTCTTCGGGATCGGTCAGCATCTGGCTGTGGTCGAGCTTGCCGACGGCACCAATGCCGTCTTCTTCGCCCGCGTCCCCGGTTTCGAGGTTGCCCAGGCAGCCCAGTTCGCCTTCGACCGTAACGCCCACCTTGTGCGCCATGTCCACCACCTTGCGCGTCACTTCAACGTTGTAGTCGAAGGACGAAGGGGTCTTGCCGTCTTCCATCAGCGAGCCGTCCATCATCACCGAGCCAAAGCCCAGGTCGATGGCACCCTGGCAAATCTTGGGCGAGGTGCCGTGGTCCTGGTGCATCACCAGCGGGATGTGGGGGAAGGCCTCGACCGCCGCCTGGATCAGGTGCTTGATGAAGGGTTCGCCCGCGTACTTGCGCGCGCCAGCGCTGGCCTGCAGGATGACGGGAGCGCCCACTTCGTCCGCAGCAGCCATCACGGCCTGCACCTGCTCCAGGTTGTTGACGTTGAAGGCAGGGATGCCATAGCTGTTGGCAGCGGCATGGTCGAGCAGTTCGCGCATCGAAACGAGGGGCATGGTCGTGGGGTCCGTGGTGGGTTGATGAAGGAGGGGGCGAGGCGCTATAGCGCCCGGCAATGCGGTGGTAACCGCTTGGTAACTCGCAATTTTAACCGGGGGCCGACACGGAGGGCGATGGCAAATCCAACCGGTAGCAGGTGGTAAAGGGCGCCGGTGCAGGGGCTGCGCCAAAGTGCCCCCCGTGAATGTCCGCCACGCGGCGCAGGATTTCGTGCCCCAGATGCAGGCTGTCCACCGGCACCGCCGCCGCACGGCCCGGTGCGCCGCCGGCCTGCGGGCGCGCCCCGTCATCACACACCTGTAGCCACACGCCACCAGCGTCCGCCATGCCCAACTGGACGGCGATCTGGGTGCCTTCGGGCGTGTGCTTGAGCGCGTTTTCCACCAGATTGCGCACTGCGATGTCCAGCAACACCGCATGGCCGGGCACGGTGAGCGCGGGCGGGGCCGACAGGGCCAGGTCGTCGCCGCGTTTCCACGCCGCCTGGGCATAGTCGGCGCACACCGACCGCGCCAGTGCGCTCAGGTCCACGGGCGCCTTGGCTTCGTGCAGCTCGGCCCGGCTGGCGCGGGCCAGGGCCAGCAGCTGGTTGAGAACGTGACCCGCACGCAGAGCATCCTGGCCGATGCGCGCCAGCGACTGGGCCCGGGCCTCTTCCGTCAGCTCCCCCGCCAGGGCGCTGGCCTGCAGCGCGATGGAGGACAGCGGGGTGCGCAATTCGTGGGCCACCTCATTGGCCAGGCGGCGCTCGCGCACCATGGCGACCTGCTGGCGGTCCAGCAAGGTATTGATCGATGCCACGACCGACTCGAACTCGTTCCAGGCATGGCGCGATGCCAGTCGCTGGGTACTGGTCGGGTCCAGCGCTGCCACGTCGGCCGACAGCGCGTACAAAGGCCGCAAGCCGCGCCACAGCGCGAGCCCCAGAGCCAGAGACACCACAGGCAGCAACCACAGACCGGGCTCGATGAGCTGTCCGGCAATGTCATCCGCCAGCTCGTCCCGCTCGCGCAGCTCAAGCATCACCATGATCTTGCGGGTGCGCTCCGCATCCCATTGCGAGAAGCTGCGCCAGGCCACCTTGTCCGGGCCCAGCGTGAGGTCGGCAAACCCCTCGGCATCGCTGAAAGGCGGCTCGGGCACCGAACCCGTGAGGGATAGCACCCGCCCCTGCGCATCCCACTGCACCACGCTGATGGTCTGCTGGTAGTCGTGCGACTTGAGCCAGGGCGTGGGGGTGCGCTCGGTACGCTGCGGGCCTTGCATCGCCTCGGTGGCCCGCAGGTTGAGCAGCAGCGCGGCCACGCTGGCCAGGTGCCCGTCGGTCAGCTCGTCGGCCTCATGCACACCGGTCTGGTAGCCAATGAAGACGAAGCTGCCCCAGACAATGGCCAGTGCCCCCAGGGACCACAGCAACAGTTGCCGGGTCAGCGATGGGCGACGCGCTGGCGCCGGGCGAGGAGCGGTGGGTGCGTTCACGGGGGTTTCTCCTGCGGCATGAAGTAACCCACCCCGCGCATGGTCTGGATACAGGCACTGCCCAGCTTGCGGCGCAAGTGGTGGATGTGGACCTCGACCGCATTGCTCTCCACAGCGGCATCCCAGCTGTACAGGCGTTCCTCGATCTGCTGGCGCGACAGCACCCGACCCCGCGCCTCCAGCAGCACCAACAACACGGAAAACTCGCGCGGAGACATTTCCACGGGTTTGCCTTGCTGGCGCACCGTGCGGGTCGCTGGATCCAGCTCGATATCGCCCAGACGAATGGTGGGCGACGTCCGTCCCGCCGCGCGCCGCAGTAGCGCCCGCAAACGCGCGTCCAACTCATCCACATCAAAGGGTTTGGTCAAGTAGTCATCGGCGCCCTGGTCCAGCCCAGCGATGCGCTGGTGCACCTGGTCACGCGCCGTGACGATGAGGACCGGCGTAGCGGGGTCCGGCAGAGCTGCCGATGCAGCCCCGGTGGCGGGCGGGCTCAGGCGCAGACGCCGTAGCAGTTCGCTACCGTCACCGTCCACCAACCCCAGGTCCAGCAGCACAGCGTCAAAACGCTCGGCGCGCAGGGCACTCCAGGCACTGGCGACGCCGTCACTGACATCCACCGCATAGCCGCGTTGCTGCAGATTGCTGCGCAGGCCACTGGCTATGCCCGCATCGTCTTCGACCACGAGTATTCGCATGCAGGCATTGTCGCAGCCCATCGGACAGGGGCCGGACAAGGGCGGCACCGGCTTTAAGACGGCGTTAAGTACGCCCGCCTATCTTCCGGCACATGCAGCCTTCGCCCGTCGCGCCCTCCATCGCGCCCATCACACCCCACGCCCCCTCTCACCGCCACACGCTGCTTTTCTGGACCCTGGGCGCTCTGGCCTGTGTGGTGGCCTGGGATGCCGCAGGGCAGGACCTGGCGTTTGCGCAGGTGTTTGGATCGTCCAACGGGTTTCCGATGCGGGACCAGTGGTTTTTTGTGCAGGTGCTGCATGAAGGCGCCCGCCGTCTGGGCTGGCTGCTGGTGCTCCTGCTGGCGCTGAGCGTGTGGTGGCCGCGCGGCTTTCTGCGCAAGCTGGACGCCAGCGAGCGCCTGCAGATGGCCGTGAGCGCCCTGCTCTCGCTGGCCGTGGTCAGCATCACCAAGAACCTCAGCGCCACCAGTTGCCCGTGGGACCTCGCACAATTTGGCGGCGTGGCGCGCCATGTGTCGCACTGGGCGCTGGGCGTGCTCGATGGCGGTAGCGGCCGCTGTTTTCCGGCGGGCCATGCGTCGGCGGGATTCGCCTTTTTGGGAGGCTACTTCGCATTGCGCCACAAGGTACCGTCGGCCGCACGCTGGTGGTTGGCGGGTGCGTTGCTGGCGGGATTCGTGTTGGGTGCAGCCCAGCAGGTGCGGGGCGCCCATTTCATGAGCCACACACTGTGGACGGGCTGGCTGTGCTGGGTCACCGGCTGGCTTTGCGACCTGGCGGCCACGGCTCTGCGTCCACGCTTCCCGCATTTCGCCAGCACCACCACGCCACCGGACAGCTCCCATGCTTGAACTCGATCTGGTCCTGTTTCAGGCCCTCAATGCCGACGCCGCGACCTTGCCTGCCGTGGTGACGGTGGCACGGTGGGTGTCACAGCAACTACCCACCGCCATGGGCGGCCTGCTACTCGGCAGCTTTGTGCTGGGCAACGCAGCGCAGCGGCGCGCCCTGGCACTGGCGCTCGCGTCCATGGCCCTGGCGTGGGTAGGAGTACAGATGTTGCGACTGGCGGTGCCGGCGCCGCGGCCTGCGCAGCTGGGCATTGGCGTCCAGTGGATCGAGCACGCCGCGCGCGCAGGCTTTCCCAGCATGCATGTGGCGGGAGCCGCCGCGCTGGCGGCCAGTCTCGCCCTGCGGCCGGTCCGCGGGCTGACCTGGCTGGCCGCGGCGGTCACAGCCGCCATGGTGTGGAGCCGCGTCTGCCTGGGAGTGCACTTCCCGTCTGATGTGCTGGCGGGCCTGGTCACCGGTGGTCTGGCAGCGGCGGCCATCCACGCACTGGCCGCGCGCGCACCGCGCTGGCAAGCAGCCCTGCAGCACAAGTCGCCACAAGGCAACGCGCACTGACCGCCGCCCAGCGCCGCCGGACTCTTGCCCGGGACGCGGCCCCGCAGCGGTGAGGGTACAACCCCTCGATCGGTCAGCTGGCCACGCAGATCTTCAGCATGTTCGTGCCGCCGGGTGCGCCCATGGGCTCACCGCAGGTGATGGCGTACACGTCCCCCTTTTGCACGATGTTGCGGCTCTTGAGGTGGCGCTCTGCCTGATCCAGCGCGGTGTCGCGGTCGGCACTGGTGTCCATCAGCAAAGGGCGCACGTTGCGGTACATGGCCATCTTGCGTTGCGTGGCCACCTTGGGGGTCAGCGCATAAATGGGAATGCGGATGCTGTGCCGGCTCATCCACAGTGCCGTCGCGCCACTGTCGGTCATGGCGACAATGGCCTTGGCGCCCAGGTGGTGGGCGGTAAACAACGCGCCCATGGCAATGGACTGGTCGATGCGGCCAAAGGTCTGGCCGGTGAAGTCGGCATCGAGCTGGTGGTCTTCCGCCGCTTCGGCCGCTGCGCAGATGGTGGCCATCTCTTCCACGGTCTCGAGCGGGTAGCGGCCTGCGGCCGTCTCGGCACTCAGCATCACGGCGTCCGTGCCATCCAGCACGGCGTTGGCCACATCACTCACCTCGGCACGCGTGGGCACGGGGTTGGTGATCATGCTTTCCATCATCTGCGTGGCGGTGATCACGACCTTGTCCAGCTCGCGCGCCATGCGGATCATCTTCTTTTGCAGCGCGGGCACGGCCGCGTTGCCGACTTCTACCGCCAGGTCGCCACGCGCCACCATGATGCCGTCAGAGACGCGCAAGATGGCCTCCAGGTGCGGGATGGCCTCGGCGCGCTCGATCTTGGCGATCAGGCCCGGCTTGTGGCGGTACTCGGACGCGGCCACGTTGCACAGCTGGCGCGCCATCTCCATGTCGGTCGCGTTCTTGGGAAAGCTCACCGCTACATAGTCGGCCTGGAAGCTCATGGCCGTGCGGATGTCTTCCATGTCCTTGGCCGTCAAGGCCGGTGCCGTAAGGCCGCCGCCCTTCTTGTTGATGCCCTTGTTGTTCGACAGCTCGCCGCCCACCTTGACGGTGGTGTGTACTTCTTCGCCCCGCACCGCATCCACGGTGAGCACGATCAGGCCATCGTTGAGCAGCAACAGGTCGCCCGCCTTCACGTCGCGCGGCAGCTCCTTGTAGTCCAGCCCCACGCCTTCGATGTCGCCCAGCTCGGTGCGCGAGGCGTCGAGCACGAATTTGGCACCCGATTCCAGCTGCACCTTGCCCTCGGCAAACTTGCCCACGCGGATCTTGGGGCCCTGCAGGTCGGCCATGATGGCCACCTCGCGGCCTGCGCGCTGGGCGGCGGCACGCACCGTGGCGGCGCGATCGATGTGGTCCTGCGCCTTGCCGTGGCTGAAGTTCAGCCGCACCACGTTCACCCCCGCTCGGATCATCGCCTCCAGCAGCGCCGGGTCGCTCGATGCAGGACCCAGGGTGGCAACAATCTTGGTGGCGCGGCGGGTAGGCATGGACATGTCTCTTTTCTCTCGGTCGTTGGGGATGTAATCGAGTTTCAATTCTCACACGAAGCGGTTACATGCGAGTTACCCCGTGCAGCGGCACCGTGACTCGGCCTCTCAGAGCAGCGGAGATGACAGCAGATGTGCCAGCACGTGCGCAATGACCGCGGCCTCCAGGCCGTGGCGCGCATAGAGCCAGCCCGCCACCAGACCAAAGGCCGTGTTGCCCACCAGCACGAACACCACCACGGACACGGTCAACACTCCGGCCAACGCCTGCGCAGCAGGCAGATGCCCCACGGCAAACAACACAGCGCTCAATAGCACCGCCACAGCCACCAGCCCCTTGCCAGGTCTGCCCTGACCACGCTGCAACAGGCGCCAGCCCAGCCACAGCAGCAGGGTCATCACACCCCAGCGCACCAGCAGCTCTTCAGTAATGCCGCCGTACAGTAGCTTGACCACCAGCGGCATCGCACTGGCAGGATCGGAGGGCTGGAGCGCCGTGGGCGCCAGCCGGGACAGCGCCCACAGCCACGCTGCGCCCGCCACACCGCCCACGATGCCGGGCAGCAGTTGGGCCCCCAGTGCAGGCCCTGCGGGTCGGCCGGTCAACCAGGCAGACACGGCGGGCGCCTGCAGACCCACGCGGGGCGACAGCCACACCCCCAGCGCCACGGCCAGCGTCAAGAGCACCGACGTCTGCAACCCGCTGAGCAAAAGCACAACCTCTGGCGGCAGCGGCAGCAGGGCTGCGTTTGCCTTCAAGGTGGGCAGCAGCGTCCAGACCACCGCCACCACGCCGGGCATGCCCAGCAGCCACAGCGCACCGCCCAGCCGCCACTTGCCGGGTTGCGCCGGAGCGCGCGCCGCGTCTGCCCCGGCAGTGTTGTCCACGGCCCTGGTTTTGCCCACGCTCAGGCGCGCATCAGCGCTTCGATCTCGTCGGCCTTCACCGGGACACCGCGCGTGATCAGCTCACAACCCGTCTCGGTGACGATGGCGTCATCTTCGATGCGGATGCCGATGTTGTGGAACTGCTCGGGCACGCCGTCGGCGGGGCGCACGTAGATGCCGGGCTCGATGGTCAGCACCATGCCGGGCCGCAGGATGCGGCTGGGGCGATTGGTGATCGTTTCGCCCGAGAGCGGGTCTTTGCGTTCGCTGGTCTGGCCCACCTCGCCGGGCTCCACATAGCTGCCGCAGTCGTGCACGTCCATGCCCAGCCAGTGGCTGGTGCGGTGCATGTAGAACTGGAAGTAGGCGCGCTTGTCGATCACGTCCTGCGCGGTGCCCACCTTGTTCTTGTCGAGCAGGCCCAGGTCCAGCATGCCCTGCGCCAGCACGGCCACCGTGGCGTCGTGCGGGTCGTTGAAGCGGGCACCCGCCTTGGTGGCAGCCACGGCCGCGTCCTGGCTGGCCAGCACCAGGTCGTACAGCGCGCGCTGCGGGCCCGTGAACTTGCCGTTGGCGGGAAAGGTACGGGTGATGTCGCTGGCGTAGCTGTCCAGCTCGCAGCCCGCGTCGATCAGCACCAGCTCGCCATCGCGCACCGGGGCTGCATCGGCGCGGTAGTGCAGCACGCAGGCGTTGGCACCGGCGGCCACGATGGAGCTGTAGGCCGGGTACTGCGAGCCCGCGTCGCGGAACGCATGCAGCAGCTCGGCATCCAGGTGGTATTCACGCACATCCTCCCCGGCGCGCAGCATGCGGGCCGAGCGCTGCATGGCGCGGATGTGGGCCTGCGCACTGATGGCGCTGGCACGGCGCATGATGTCCTGCTCATGCGCGTCCTTGAACAGGCGCATCTCGTCGAGCAGCGTGCACAAATCGTTCTGCTCGGCAGGGCAGATGGCGCCGTAGCGCACACGCCCCCGCACCACATTGAGCCAGCCCTCCACGCGCGCGGCCAGACCGCTGTGCGTGGCAAACGGATACCAGACGCAGGCCGTGTTTTCGAGCAGGCGCGGCAGTTTGCTGTCCAGTTCGGCCATCGAATGCGCGGCGTCCACGCCCAAGGCCGCCGGCGCAGCAGCCGGCCCCAGGCGGTAGCCGTCCCAGATCTCACGCTCCAGGTCCTTGGGCTGGCAGAACAGCGTACTGCGGCCATCGTGCGCCAGCACCAGGCAGGCGCCAGGCTCGGTAAAGCCTGTCAGGTAGTAGAAGTAGCTGTCGTGGCGGAACAGAAAGTCGCTGTCCCGGTTGCGCGGGCGCTCCAGCGCCGTAGGAATGATGGCAATGCCCCCGGGGCCCAACTGGGCAGCAAGGCGCGCACGGCGCTGGGCATAGACGGAGGCAGGCACAGTGGTGTTCATGGCGCGTCGTGAGAATAGGAATTGAGTTCGGCCAGCCGCTCTGGCGTGCCCACATCGGTCCAGCGGCCGGTGTAGAGCTGCGCACTGACGCGGCCATTGTCCATCGCCCGGCGCAGCAGCGGCGCCAGCGGGGCTTTGATGCCGCCCGGATTGCCCGGCGGAATGTCACACCAGGGTGCTGCAAACAGCTCGGCGCGCAGCAGGGCGATGGTGCTGTAGGTGTAACGCGGTGCGGCGTCGTCGGCGGGTAGATTCAGCGCCAGGCCGTCGGCCGACAGGCCAAAGTCGCCACGCGGGTTGTGGGTGGGGTTGGGCGCCAGCCACAGGTGGGCCAGATGGTCGCTGGCCTCGAAGGCCGCCACCGCTGCGCTGTCGAACACGAAATCGGGCGCAAACACATCGCCTGCGGCCAGCCAGAACACCGGGCCGAGCTGCGGCAATGCACGGGCGATACCGCCAGCGGTTTCCAGGGCGCCACCAAAGTCCACCCCTTCGTGGGAGTATGAAATTGATAGCTGCTCAGGCATATTTTTCCTGCGCTTGGAGGCAAAAATGCTAGAAAAATGCGCGCTGATCTGCCCACCCAGCCATGCGGTGTTGATCACCGCCCTCTCAACACCCGCATCCAGCAAGGCCTGCAGGTGCCACTGCAGCAGCGGCTGGCCCTGCACCAGAAGCAGCGGCTTGGGCGTGGTGTCGGTCAGGGGGCGCATGCGTTCGCCCCGGCCGGCGGCCAGCAGCAGGGCTGGCACCTGGTGGTGAACAGGACTCATGCAGCCACCCCGCTCAACACACCCCGGTGCAGCGCGTGGCGATCCACGGCCGTGGGCTGGAACAAGGCCAGCAGCGCGTCCATCAGCGCATGTGCCTTGGCCGAATGGTCGGCGCCGAAGTTGCACACATACACATCCAGCGTCACCGCGCATTGCTCGGGCCAGGTGTGCACACAAAGGTGCGACTCCGCTAGCAAAACAGTAGCTGTCACCCCACCAGGGCCATGCGCTGTGGCCGGAAATTCATGAAACAACTGCCCCACGGCCTGCAGCCCGGCGGCGCGCACCGCATCGGTACAGGCCCGGCCCAGGGCGGTGGCGTCCAGCAGCCAGGCACTGGCGCAGCGGCAGCCCTGGAGATCGGCAGTGAGGTGCAGTCCTTGCATGGCCCGCACTGTAGTGCATTGACGCCCTGCGCCCTGCGCGCTGCTGGCCGATTCAGGCGGGTGAAAGCCGCGCCGGTAAAATGCCGGGTTTCCCCTGAACCTCCCACCCTGAACCACTCCCCCATGGCCAACACCCAGCAATCCCAACAGATGGCAAATGCGATCCGCGCATTGGCCATGGACGCCGTTCAACAAGCCAACTCCGGCCACCCCGGCGCCCCCATGGGCATGGCCGACATGGCCGTGGGCCTGTGGGCTCGCCACCTCAAGCACAACCCCATCAACCCCCAGTGGTTTGACCGCGACCGGTTTGTGCTGTCCAACGGCCACGGCTCGATGCTGCTGTACGCATTGCTGCACCTCACCGGCTACGACCTGCCCATCGGCGAGCTGAAGAACTTCCGCCAGTTGCACAGCAAGACCGCCGGCCACCCCGAAGTGGGCATCACCCCCGGCGTGGAAACCACCACAGGCCCGCTGGGCCAGGGCATCACCAATGCCGTGGGCTTTGCGCTGGCCGAAAAGCTGCTGGCTGCCGAGTTCAACCGCGAAGGCCACGCCGTGGTGGACCACCACACCTACGCCTTCCTGGGCGATGGCTGCCTGATGGAAGGCATCAGCCACGAAGCCGTGTCGCTGGCCGGCGCCTGGAAGCTCAACAAGTTGATCGCCCTGTACGACGACAACGGCATCAGCATCGACGGTCAGGTCGCTCCCTGGTTTGCCGACAACACCCCCCTGCGCTTCGTGGCCAGCGGCTGGAACGTGATCGGGCCGATTGATGGCCACGATGCCGACAAGGTGGCCGCAGCCATCGTCGAAGCCAAGAAGCAGACCGAGCGCCCCACGCTCATCGTGTGCAAGACACACATCGGCAAGGGCAGCCCCAACCGCGTGAACACCGCCAAGGCCCACGGCGAGCCCCTGGGCGCCGAAGAAATCAAGCTCACGCGCGAAGCACTGGGCTGGACCAGCGAGCCCTTCGTGATCCCCGAAGATGTTTACGCCGGCTGGGACGCCAAGGCCGCTGGCGCTGCCGCTGAAGCCACCTGGAACGAACGGTTTGCCGCCTACAGCAAGGCTTTCCCCGAGCTGGCTGCCGAATACACCCGCCGCATGCAGGGCGACCTCCCCGCCAACTTTGCGCAAGTGGCCGTGGACACCGTGGTGGCAGCGCACACCAAGGGCGAGACTGTGGCCAGCCGCAAGGCCAGCCAGCTGGCGCTGGAAGCCTTCACCGCTGCGCTGCCCGAACTGCTGGGCGGCAGCGCCGACTTGACAGGCTCCAACCTCACCAACACCAAGAGCACACCCAATCTGCGCTTTGACATGCAGGGCAACGTGGTGCAGACCGCGCTCGAAAACGGCCAAAAGATCGGTGGCCGCCACATCAACTACGGCGTGCGCGAATTCGGCATGGCCGCCATCATGAACGGCGTGGCGCTGCACGGCGGCTTCATCCCCTACGGCGGCACCTTCCTCACGTTCAGCGACTACAGCCGCAACGCCATCCGCATGGCTGCGCTGATGAAGCAACGCGTGATCCACGTGTTCACGCACGACTCCATCGGCCTGGGCGAAGACGGCCCCACGCACCAGTCCATCGAGCACGTGGCCAGCCTGCGCCTGATTCCCAACCTGGATGTCTGGCGCCCCGCCGACACGGCAGAAACCGCTGTGGCGTGGAGCGTGGCCCTGTCCAACCGCAACAAGCCCACCGCGCTGGCCCTGTCGCGCCAGAACCTGCCCTACGCGCCCAAGCGCGACCTGGGCGACATCTCGCGCGGCGCCTACGTGCTGAGCGAGCCTGCCGACGTGGGCCTCAAGAAGAAGCCCGTGGCCGTGATCATTGCCACCGGCTCTGAAGTGCAGCTGGCACTGAAGGCCCAGCGCCTGCTGGCCGACAAGAAGATCGGCGTTCGCGTGGTCTCCATGCCCAGCACGACCACCTTCGACCGCGAAGATGCCAAGTACAAGAGCAGTGTGCTGCCTGCGGGCGTGCCGCGCGTGGCCGTGGAAATGGGCGTGACCGACGGCTGGTGGAAGTACGGCTGCGCCGCCGTGGTGGGCATCGACACCTACGGCGAATCGGCCCCCGCGCCTGTGCTGTTCAAGCACTTCGGCTTCACCGAAGAGAACGTGGCCGACGCAGTGCTGGTGGCCATCGGCGCAGCCCGCCTGAAGCCCGCCAAGAAGGCCCGGTAAAACGCCCTTTGCCCGCTGCGCACCGCTGCCAGCGGGCGCGCGGCGGCCAATTCATGATTTCGACTTTGCAACTTTGAAGAGGCTCCCTATGACGATCAAGATTGGTATCAACGGCTTCGGCCGCATCGGCCGCAACGTGCTGCGCTCGGCCATCCAGAACTTCAGCGACATCGAAGTCGTGGGCATCAACGACCTGCTGGAGCCTGAGTACCTGGCGTACATGCTGCAGTACGACTCGGTGCACGGCCGCTTCAAGGGCACCGTGGCGGTCGAGGGCAACACCCTGATCGTCAATGGCAAGAAGATCCGCCTCACGCAAGAGCGCGACCCCGCCAACCTGAAGTGGAACGAAGTCGGCGCCGACGTGGTGATCGAATCCACCGGCCTGTTCCTGGACAAGGTCACCGCGCAGAAGCACCTGGACGCTGGTGCCAAGAAGGTCATCCTGTCGGCCCCCTCTAAGGACGACACCCCCATGTTCGTGTTCGGCGTGAACCACGACACCTACGCGGGCCAAGCCATCATCTCCAACGCATCGTGCACCACCAACTGCCTGGCTCCCGTGGCCAAGGTGCTGAACGACAAGTGGGGCATCAAGCGCGGCCTGATGACCACCGTGCACGCCGCCACCGCCACGCAAAAGACCGTGGACGGCCCTTCGAACAAGGACTGGCGCGGCGGCCGCGGCATTCTGGAAAACATCATCCCCTCCAGCACCGGTGCTGCCAAGGCCGTGGGAGTGGTGATTCCTGCCCTGAACAAGAAGCTGACCGGCATGTCCTTCCGCGTGCCCACCTCCGACGTGTCGGTGGTGGACCTGACGGTGGAACTGGACAAGGCCGCCACCTACGAAGAAATCAAGGCCGAAATGAAGGCCCAGTCCGAAGGCGCCCTGAAGGGCGTTCTGGGCTACACCGAAGACAAGGTGGTGGCCACCGACTTCCGTGGCGACACCCGCACCTCGATCTTTGATGCCGACGCTGGCATTGCCCTGGACGGCACCTTCGTGAAGGTCGTGAGCTGGTACGACAACGAATGGGGCTACTCGAACAAGTGTCTGGAAATGGTGCGCGTGGTCGCCAAGTAAGCTTTTCTGAAAAGTTGAAAAAGCGCTAGAAGCAACTACCCTGTTCAAGCCGGTCGCCTGCAAAGGCCGCCGGCTTTTTTTCGTCTGCGCGTTTGTGGTGGCTTGCACCGCCTCAGAGCAGGGCAGCGGCAGGCGCCTGCGGCGGCGCGCTGGCAATGTGCACCGTGCGGGTAGGAAACGCAAATTCCACGCCCATGGCTTTGAACTCGCGCAGCAGCCCCAGGTTGATGGACTGCTGCAGGTCCATGTAGAGGTTGTAGGCCGGGTCTTCGACGATGTAGACCACCTCATAGTCCAGCGAGTTGGTGCCCAGCGCCTTGAAATGTGCACGGTCAAAGCGCAGCTCCGGGTGCGCCTCGATGAGCTTGCGCACGACGCCTGGAATGGCCTCGGCCTGCTCGGGGGTGGTGCCATAGGCCACACCAAAGGTGAACACGATGCGCCGCCGCTCCAGCATGCGGAAGTTGCTGATGGTCTGCTTGAGCAGGTCGGTGTTGGACATCACGATCTGCTCGCCCTGCAGACTGCGGATGCGCGTGGTCTTGAGACCAATCACCTGCACGGTGCCCGACACATTGCCCACCACGATGAAGTCGCCCACCTCGAAAGGCTTGTCCACCGCAATCGCCAGCGATGCGAACAGGTCGCCCAAAATGTTCTGTACCGCCAGCGCCACGGCAATACCGCCCACCCCCAAGCTGGCGATGAAGGCCGTGATGTTCACCCCCACGTTGGACAAGATGGCCAGCAGTACCACGCTCCACAGCAGTGTGCGCAGCCCCCACGACATCAGCGTGGCCGAGGCGCTGACCTGCGTCATGCCACTGGACGAGTGCCGCTCCACATAGCGGCGTACGCCAATGCCAATCGCGCGCATGCCCCACAGGCCCATCTGCAGCGCCACGGCCACAAACCACAGCTGGCTCAGGCGGCTCTCCCAGCGGCCCGGCAGGTCGAGCAGGCTTGCGCCCACCAGCAGCGCCACCACCAGCATCAGCGTGCGGCTCGTGCCTTCCAGCACATCCACCAGGGTCAGCGCCATGCCACTGTGCGACTGCGTGGCCCACACCTTGGCGCGGCGGGTCAGCAGGTGCAGCACCACGAGGATGGCTGCGTAGGTGGCCACAGCCGCCGCCAGGGCCACACACAGGCTCCATAGCGGCACGCCCGCAAAGGTGGTCTCCTGGCCCCAGGTGAAAAAGGTGGATGGCGGCATGCAGTAACTCTCCTCTTCGTTGTGTTGCGGTGATGGAGCAGGCGTGCGCAGCGCCCGCGCAGAGGCCCGGCCATGGGACGTGGCGTACGGGTGAAGGGCACCCGCAACAACACGCTGCGTGCGCGTGCTGTCATTGATCGAGACGTGGGGGAGATGAGAGTTCCCGAACGCAACAAGCCACTCTCCTTCACGCAAATGGTGGGCGACTTGTTTGCAAGTGTTCGTAAGACATGCCCCACAGCAATACAGAGGCAGGGCCTACGCCTGCTTGCCGGGCGAGCCCCAACAATGCATCAACACCAGAACCCCCTGGTGGCCCGCCCGATACGTCGGTACGGCCTACCCAACCACCTCCAGAGGAGTCCACCACACCATGCATTCATCCGCATTGATCCGTACCGCCACAGCGGCACTCGCACTGGGCGCACTGGCCGCCTGTTCTTCCACCCCGGCGCCCACCGAACAGATGGCGGTCACCCGCACCACTGTCAACCGCGTGGCGGCTGCCCCGGCTGTGGCCACCAGCTCCCCCGTGCAGCTGCAGCAAGCACGCGAGAAGCTGATGCAGGCCGAAAAAGCGATGGCAGAGAAGGACTATGTGGCGGCACGCCGCCTGGCCGCTGAGGCCGAGGTAGATGCCCGTGTCGCTGAAACCCGCGCAGACGCGGCCAGCAATGCCGCCAACCTAGCCCAAGTGCAAGACGGTATCCGCGCACTGCAAGAAGAAATCAACCGCCGATCGCCCCGCTGAGCCAGCGCCAACCATGGGGCCACCGCGCCCCCTGGCTTCGCCTCAGGCACACACCGTTGAGGCCCCCGCGATTGCCCCACCCCATTTCAAGGAACACCTGACCATGCACCGCTTTTTTCACCGAACCACCGCCCTGTGCACCAGCCTGATTGCCGTTGGCCTGCTGGCCGCCTGCGCCAGCACCACCCCATCGCCCGCGCTGGAAGAGGCCCGTACCGCAGTGAGCACCGCTGCAGGAGACCCGGCCGTCAACCAGTACGCGCAGCTCGAACTGAAGCAAGCCACCGACGCACTGGCCAAGGCCGACCGCGTGTGGGCCGATGACCGCGACACGTCCGAGACCAACCACCTGGCGTACATCGCCCGCCAACGCGCCGAGATCGCCACCAATGCAGCCCGCGCACGCCAGCTCGATGCCAACATCAAACAGGCAGGCAGCGAAGCCGACCGCATCCGTCTGCAGGCCCGCACCCAAGAGGCTGACGCGGCCCGCCTGCGCGCCCAGCAAGCCCAGCAGCAGGCGATGAGCGCCGAGCAACGCGCCGCACAACAGCAGGCGCAAGCCACCGCTGCCATGGCCCAGGCCAATGCGGCACAAGACCGCGTGCGCGCACTCGAAGCGCAATTGCGCGAACTCGAAGCCCAGCAGACCGAACGCGGCCTGCTGGTGACCTTGGGCGATGTGCTGTTTGCCTTCAACAAGGCCGAACTCTCGGCCCAGGCCGGCCCGCGCCTGGACAAGCTGGCGAACTTTCTCAAACAGTTCCCGGACCGCAAGCTGTTGATCGAGGGCTACACCGACAGCGTGGGTGGCGACAGCTACAACCAGGACCTGTCAGACCGCCGCGCGCAGGCCGTGCGCGATGCGTTGGTGCAGCGCGGCGTGGACAGCAGCCGCATCGCCGCACGCGGCTACGGCAAGGCCCACCCGGTGGCTGACAACGCGTCGCCCGAAGGCCGCGCCATGAACCGCCGTGTGGAGATCGTGATTGCCGATGACAAGGGCAATTTGCGAGGCCGTTGAGGCCCCACAAAAAGTCCTACCGTGAAGCCGTATTGAAGCTGCAGTGAACCTGCACTGAAGCCCACAAAGACCGCGCCGCCTACGCTGCGCGGTCTTCAAACGTTTCGGTATCGACTTCGCTCGCGGATTGTGCGTTGTAGCGCTGGCCCACTACCGTGCGCTCGTTGATCAGCGCATCCAGCCGCGCCATGGTGGCGGCGTCCAGCCGCACGTTGGCAGCACCCAGGTCGTCCTGCAAATGCTCCACACTGGTGGTGCCTGGGATGGGAATGATGTGCTCGGCCTTGTGCAGCAGCCACGCCAGCGCCAGCTGGGCGGGGGTGCAACCCATATCGTGCGCAATGGCTTGATAGCCGTCGAGCAGATTCAGATTGGCGGCATAGGCGTCGGGCGCAAAACGGGGCATGGCGCGGCGGATATCCTTGGCATCCAGCGTGCTCACATCGCGCAGATCGCCACACAGAAAGCCCCGCGCCACGGGGCTGAACGCCACAAAGGCGGCGCCCAGTTCTCGGCAGGCGTCCAGCACAGCAATCTCGGGGTTGCGCGTCCAGAGCGAATACTCGGTCTGCACCGCAGCAATGGGGTGCACCGCGTGCGCCTTGCGCAGCGTGGCGGCCGACACCTCCGACAGGCCGATGCTGCGGATCTTGCCCGCACGCACCAGGTCGGCCAGTGCGCCCATGCTGTCTTCAATGGGCACCTTCTTGTCCCAGCGGTGCAGGTAGTACAGGTCGATCACGTCGGTCTGCAGACGGCGCAGGCTGTCTTCGCAGGTCTGGCGCAGCGTGGCGGGGCGGCCGTCGATCACGCGCACCAGCTTGCCGTCGCCATTCACATCCACGCCCTGCATGCCGCATTTGCTGGCCAGGGTGAAACGGCTGCGGTGCTGCTTCAGCACACGGCCCACCAGGGTTTCGTTGGCGCCAAAGCCGTACAGCGTGGCGGTGTCAAACAGCGTCACGCCCGCATCCAGCGCGGCCAGCAGCACGCGTTCGCCCTGCTCGGCAGACACCGGGGCGCCATAGGCGTGCGACAGGTTCATGCAGCCCAGGCCGATGGCCGAGACGGAGAAAGGTCCAAGGTTTCTTTGTTGCATGCCGCGAGCTTACGGCAAGCGAGGCAACCCACCGGGTGGCTCGGGCTTGGAGGCTGGGCTAAGCCTTTGCAACGGGTGGCCGCTTCGCCCACAGCTCAATGCGCTCGCCCGCAGCACAAGCGGCCACCAGCTGCGCAAACCGCGCCTCCCGGGTCGCATCGCGTTTGGCGGATGTGACCCAGTGCAGCATCACCTTGCGGTAGCTGGGCGGTGTGGACTCCTGAAAGTACCGCCACGCGGCCTTGTTGCGCTGGAAAATGCGTTGCAGCGCCACCGGCAGCTCGGCCACCCCCGCCTGCTCGTGCGAGTAAATGGCCGACTTGTCTGCCTTGCGGTGCGCGAAGGCGGCCAGCCCCGCAGGCGTCATGCGGCCTGCCGCCTGCAACTGCTCCACTTTGGCGATGTTGACCGCACTCCAGATCGACGACGGCTTGCGCGGAGTGAAGCGGATCGAATACGTGTGCTCGTCAATACGCCGCCGAATGCCATCGATCCACCCAAAGCACAGCGCTTCGTCCACCGACTCCGGCCAGCCCAAGCTGGGGCGGCCCGAGCCCACCTTGTGAAAACCCACCAGCAGCTCCGTCGCGCTGGCGGCGTGGCGCTCCAGCCAATCGCGGAACGCCTGCGGGGTGGCAAAGAAGGTGGGCGCGGGCTGCTGGATCATGGTGCTGCAAACGTCCTTCCGTCTTGCCTTCTTCCTACCAGTTGCAGCTGCAGGTGCGCGGGTCAGGCCACCACGGCGTCATGCACTTGCTCGGCGTGTGGTCCCAGCGGCACCACGCACAGCGTCACACCATCAAGCGTGAGCACCAGCCCCAACTGCCCGCCTACCTGCACCACCCCACCCACAGTGGCGCTTGCGCGCTGGGCACGCGGTGGCACAAGCTGCATCGCCTGGGCTGCGGCATGCACCGCCCCCGCGCTGACGGGCGGCTGGCGCAGCAGCGCCCACAGTGTCTGTGGGTCTCGCGATTGCAGCGACTGCAGATACAGGCGCAGCACTGCGGCGTTGGCGCCCTTGGGTTCATCGCTGGATTCGTCGCCCTCCTGCGCCTGCCGCAGCCGCTGCAAGGCGCGGCGCAGTTGCTGGCGGCTGGCTGCTTCAGACCGACCGCTGGCCTGCGCCAGCTCGGCATGGCTGGCGTCGAACACAGCATGCAACAGCAACGCAGCGCCCTCCGCAGGCGTCACATACTCGGCAAGTCGCCGCAGCGCCAGCGTGGCCTGCTGCGCAAGAGCCGCATCGGCCTCCGCAGAAGGTGCGACCGCGCCAGCGACATCGGCGTGCGCGCTCTGCACGGCTTCAGCCAGCCATTGCGCCATCCACTGGCGCCGCCGCAAACGGTCGATGGCCAGATTGCGCACCACAGTCAGCAGCCAGGCCTGGGCAGCATTGAGCGCAGGGGCATTGGCCTCCAGCGCGCGCACATAGGCGTCCTGCACCGCGTCTTCAGCATCGGCCGGGCCTAGAAGGCGCGTGGCGGCGCGCACCAAGGCACTGCGGCTGGCGCCTACGAGCGCCACGGTGTGTTCGTCTTTTCGCATCGGAGCATGGTGCCACAGGCAGACCCAAAGCAGACTAGGACAGCAGTTGATGGACGAATGCAAGGATCCGGCGTTGGGTCGAAGGAAGGGCTCAGGCCCAAAGCAGACCTTGCGCGTAGCGTACCAATCGATCGGTGTGGCGGACTTCTGTAAAGTCTCAACATGTTGATCCATCACCCTCGTTCCACGCCCCAACTCCACCGCGATTTCCTCGATCGCGCCGTCTCTATCTTGGCAGCAGACTCCCGGGTTGTCGGTGTTGCAGCGGCCGGCTCCTATTCTGCAGACCTGATGGACGACTACAGCGATCTAGATTTGGTCGTCGTGTGCGAGGGCGCGAGCTTTGACGAGGTGATGCAGAGCCGCAAGCAAGTCGCTTCCAAGCTCGGGCGGCTGGTGGCAGCGTTCACAGGCGAGCACGTCGGCGAGCCACGCTTACTGATCTGCCTTTACGGACCACCCGCCCTTCATGTTGACCTCAAGTTTGTTCGCATTGAGGATCTGAAAGACCGGGTCGACCAACCCACCGTGTTGTGGGAGCGCGATGTGCGGCTGACCGAGGCACTAGCCCACGGGAAGCGAGCATTTCCCCCGCCCGACCACCAGTGGATCGAAGATCGATTCTGGGTGTGGGTGCACTACGGCGCCTCGAAGATTGCCCGCGGAGAACTGCAGGAGGCGTTGGACTTCTTCTCTTTTTTGCGCGGGTGCGTGCTTGGTCCGCTTGGGCTTGAACGTGCGGGCAAGGCACCCATCGGTGTTCGGCGGGTAGAACTAGTGCCAGAGTTGGCGTCATTGCTGGCAAACACGGTTGCTACTCTGAATGCTCCCGCATTGTTGGAAGCGCTGGAGAACACTATCGCGGCGTATCGGACCCTTCGTGCGTCGACGGTCAAAGTGAACACAGACGGCGAATACGTTGCCATGAATTTTTTGCACCAAGTACGCAGCCAAATGGGTTGAAGGCCCCGGGGCGTTCTTCACGTACCCTGGAGCCGCAAGTTCCGGTTCTGGCCGATAGCACCCACCCCAATGTCACCCAGCAGTTGCAATGCAGCCTAACCCTCTGGCCTGGGGGAAACATAGGTAGCTACGCCTGACAAGGCTGGCTGAACGGGCACAACCCGCAGCAAAAAGCCACCCGCTATTCCCCCCCGCGACAAGCTCCACCCGCCGTTCCATGGACAATCTCGGCATGTCTGGCGCACCTACTCCTACTTCACCCCCCTCCTCGCCCCGCCCCGTGCTGATAGCTGGCGGCGGCATCGGTGGCATGGCCACTGCCCTGACCCTGCACCAGATCGGCGTGCCCTGCATCGTCTTTGAAACAGTGCCCGAGCTGCAGCCGCTGGGCGTGGGCATCAACCTGCAGCCCAACGCCGTGCGAGAACTGCACGACCTGGGGTTTGGCAACGAGGTGCTGGACACGATTGGCCTGCAGGCGCGCGAATGGGCGCTGGTGGGTCGCAACGGCAACGAGGTGTACGCCGAGCCACGCGGGCTGGAGGCGGGCTACCACTGGCCCCAGTATTCGGTGCACCGGGGGCAGCTGCAGATGATGCTGTTCAACGCGGTGCGAGAGCGCCTGGGAACCGACGCAGTGCAGCTGGGGCAGCGGGTGGTGGGCTACCGGCAGGATGCAAACGGCGTCACCGCCATTGTCGAGACACGCGACGGAGAGAAGCGTGAGGTAGCTGGCTCGCTGCTGATTGCCGCCGACGGCCTGCACTCGGCCGTGCGGGCGCAGATGCACCCCACGCAGCCGCCCATCCAGTGGGGCGGTGCCATCATGTGGCGCGGCACCACGCCGGGGGTGCCGGTGCGCACGGGCGCGTCGTTTGTGGGCGTGGGCTCGCTGCGGCACCGTGTGGTGTTCTACCCCATCACCCCGCCCGACCCGGCCACAGGCCTGGCCACCATCAACTGGATCGCCGAGATCACGGTCGACAACCAGGGCGGCTGGCAGCAGGGCGACTGGAACCGGCGCGTGGCACTGGAGGAGTTCATCCACCACTTCGAGGGCTGGAACTACAGCTGGCTGGACGTGCCTGCCATGCTGCGCGGCGCCAAGGACATTTTTGAGTACCCCATGATCGACCGCGACCCCGTGCCCACCTGGGTAGACGGCCGCGTGGCGCTGCTGGGCGACGCGGCGCATGTGATGTACCCCGTGGGCTCCAACGGTGCCAGCCAGGCCATCGTGGATGCGCGCGTGCTGGGGGCGCAGCTCATCGCGCACGGTGTGGGCCCGCAGGCGCTGCGTGCCTATGACGACAAGCTGTGCAAGGACATCTCTGCGCTGGTGCTGCGCAACCGGGGCTCCGGCCCGTTTGGTCTGCTGGGGCTGGTGGACGAGCGCTGCGGCGGGGTGTTCGACCACATCGACGACGTGCTGCCGCGCGAGGAACGCGAGGGCTTCATGGCCCGCTACAAGGCGGCGGCGGGCTTTGCGATCGAGACGCTGAATGCGGCGCCGCCCACCATTGCGCCGGGGCAACGCGTGGCCGCAGGCTGAACAGTCCAAAGGGTGCAGTGCGGGCCAGTGGGTCCGCCATGCAGCGCTGGCCTGGATATGCAAGCGCAGAGAAATGTCACGCCCGGCGTCTCTCGTTCGTCAAGGCAGTCCTATCACTCGCAAGGACTTGCCCCATGGACACGCCAGACACCACCACACCCGCTCCAGCCCCAACCCAAGGCGCCGAACCGCGCACGTCTTACCTGGAAGAAAAAGCCTTCAAGGCCCGCACCCTGCTGGTCTTTGGCACCATCACCGACACCCTGGCCGCCGATGTGGCGCGGCGGCTGATTGCGCTGGATGCCGAGAGCGCCGAGCCCATCGACATGCTGGTGAGCTCGCCCGGCGGGCACCTGGAGTCGGGCGACACGATCCATGACCTGGTGCGCTTCATTTCTGCGCCGGTGAACATGATTGGCACCGGCTGGGTGGGCAGCGCGGCCACGCACCTGTACCTGGCGGCACCCCGCGAGCGGCGGTTCTGCCTGCCCAACACGCGCTTTCTGATCCACCAGCCCAGCGGTGGCGCCGGCGGCCCGGCCAGTGACATCGCCATCCAGGCGCGCGAGATGGTGAAAGCGCGTGAGCGGATTGCAGCCACCATCGCTCGGCAGACCGGCAAGCCGCTGGAGGTGGTGCTGGCAGACATCGAGCGCGACCGCTGGCTGTCGGCCGAAGAGGCCGTGGACTATGGTCTGGTCTCGCGCATCATCGAGCACAAGGCGGCATTGAAGGAGTGATGCCAGGCACCCCTAACTATCAAATGCATAGCTGCTGGCGCTTGATATAAAAGCGCCAGCAGCCAATTGGGCTTGCAATCAGCCTGCGTTGAGCTGCAGCTCCAGGTCGTGCAGCACCTGGTAGCACGGCAGCACCTGTGCCACGCTGGCGTTGGGCTCGCGGCCTTCGCGGATGGCGGCGAAGAACTCGCGGTCCTGCAGCTCAATGCCGTTCATGCTCACATCGACCTTGCTCACGTCGATCTTCTCTTCCTTGCCATTCACCAGGTCGTCGTAGCGCGCGATGTACGTGGCCGAGTCGCCGATGTAGCGGAAGAAGGTGCCGAGCGGGCCGTCGTTGTTGAACGAGAGCGACAGCGTGCAGATGGCACCGTTGGCGGCCTTGAGCTGGATGCTCATGTCCATCGCAATGCCCAGCGTGGGGTGGATAGGGCCCTGGATGGCGTTGGCCTTCACGATGGGGCTGCCGGCCTGGTAGGCGAACAGGTCCACCGTGTGGGCAGCGTGGTGCCACAGCAGGTGGTCCGTCCAGCTGCGGGCCTGGCCCAGCGCGTTCATGTTGGTGCGGCGGAAGAAGTAGGTCTGCACATCCATCTGCTGGATGTTGAACTCGCCTGCCGTGATCTTCTTGTGCACGTACTGGTGGCTGGGGTTGAAGCGGCGGGTGTGGCCACACATGGCCACCAGGCCGGTCTGCTTTTGCAGGGCGATGACCTTCTCGCCATCGGCCAGCACGTCGCACAGCGGGATCTCGACCTGTACATGCTTGCCCGCTTCCAGGCAGGCGAGGGTCTGGCTGGCGTGCATCTGCGTGGGCGTGCACAGGATCACGGCGTCCACCTCCTTGATCGCCAAGCTGTCGGCCAGGTCGGTGGTGACATGCTTGATGCCGTACTTGTCGGCCACTTCCTGGGTCTTGGCCAGGTCGCGGCTGATGAGGGAGACGACTTCAACGCCGTCAATGTTCTTGATGCCGTCCAGGTGCTTGATGCCGAAGGCGCCAGCGCCGGCGAGTGCGACTTTGATGGTCATGGTGTGTGTCCTTTGGCGTGTTTTTTAGGTGTTCTCAAGAATCAGGTGGCCCACGGCGGTGTTGGACGCGGGCACATGGTAGAAGCGGTGCGCCAGCTTGGGTGGCTTGCCACCGGCCACATCGGCCATGGCGCCGCGGGCGATGAGCCACATCACGAGTTCAATGCCTTCGCTGCCGGCTTCGCGTACATAGTCGATGTGCGGGATGCTGGCGGCGGCCTCGGGGTCGTTGATGAGCTTGTCGAGGAAGACGTTGTCAAACTCCTTGTTGATGAGACCTGCGCGCGGGCCCTGCAGCTGATGGCTCATGCCGCCCGTGCCCCAGATGTGCACGTTCAGGTCTTCGTCGTAGCTCTCCACGGCCTTGCGGATGGCCTGGCCCAGGTTGTAGCAGCGGCGGCCGCTGGGCACGGGGTACTGCACCACGTTGACGGCGAACGGGATCACCGGGCAGGGCCAGGCGCCCGTCTTAGGATCTTGCTGGCCGCACATCAGCGACAGCGGCACGGTGAGACCGTGGTCCACGTCCATCTTGTTGACGATGGTGAGGTCAAAGTCCTGCTGGATGACCGACTGGGCAATGTGCGCGGCCAGGTCGGGGTGGCCCTGCACCACGGGCACGGGGCGGGGGCCCCAGCCCTCGTCGGCGGGCTGGAACTGCGCGGCCGTGCCGATGGCGAACGTGGGGATCATCTCCAGGCTGAAGGCCGTGGCGTGGTCGTTGTAGACCAGGAAGATCACGTCGGGCTTGTTGTCCTTCATCCATTGCTTGGAGAAGTCGTAGCCCGCGAACAGCGGCTTCCAGTAGTCTTCCTGCGTCTTGCCCAGGTCCAGCGCAGCGCCAATGGCAGGCACGTGCGACGTGAACACGGAGGCGGTGATCTTGGCCATGGTCAGTTTCCTTTCTTGCCGGCAGCGCCTTGTGGCTGGCGGTGAGCCTGTGCGTCGCCGTCTTCGCCGATCACGCGGTTGCCATTGGCCGAGCGGCCGCCGCTGATCATCATGTTGCGGTATTCCTCTTCGGTCATGCCGGTCATGCTGCCCGCCATCTGCTGGAAGCTCTTGCCATCGGTGGCGCCGATCTTGGCCAAAAAGTAGATGTTGCCGCCCAGGCGGATGCACCAGTTCAGGTCGCGTGCCAGCACGGCCTGCTTCTGCTCTTCGGTCATCGCCCATTCATCGAGGTAGGCGCGTTCGTTGGCCTTGAAACGCTCGCGGTTGCCAGCCTTCATCAGGCTCATGCAGAACTGGTTGAGCCAGTAGCCCTTGCGGCTTTGCTCGGCGTCGAAGATGGTCGTGCCGGGCACGTCCAGGTAGGGTTTGTCGAGTGGCATGGCATCAGCCTTTCTTTGTCACTTCTTCAGGCCAGTAGAGGCGCATGGGGTTATCCACCAGCAGCTTTTGCTGCAGCTCGGCCGTGGGGGCGATGTGCGGAATGAAGTCCACCAGCAGGCCGTCGTCGGGCATGTGGTCCTTGAGGTTGGGGTGCGGCCAGTCGGTGCCCCAGAGCACGCGGTCGGGGAACTCTGCGACCACCTTGCGGGCGAACGGGATCACGTCGGTGTAGGCATTTTGCTCTCCGTTCAGGGCCTTGGGGCCAGTCACGGAGAGGCGCTCGGGGCAGCTCACCTTGCTCCACACATTGGGATGCTGGCGCATGAACTTCAGGAACAGCTCAAACTCCGGTCCGTCCACTGGCTTGTTCACATCGGGGCGGCCCATGTGGTCCACCACCACGGTGGTGGGCAGGGCAGTGAAGAAGTCCCACAGCTCGGGAAGGTCCACGGCCTCGAAGTAGATCACCACGTGCCAGCCGAGCTTGGCGATGCGCGCGGCAATCTCCATCAGCTCGTCCTTGGGCGTGAAATCCACCAGGCGCTTGACGAAGTTGAAGCGCACGCCACGCACACCAGCGTCGTGCATGGCCTGCAGCTCTTGGTCGGTGACCGAGCGCTTGACGGTGGCCACGCCCCGCGCCTTGCCGCCAGAGTGGACCAGCGCATCCACCATCGCGCGGTTGTCCGCACCGTGGCAGGTGGCCTGCACCACCACGTTGCGCGCAAAGCCCAGGTGGTCGCGCAGCGCGTACAGCTGGTGTTTGCTGGCGTCGCAGGGCGTGTACTTGCGCTCGGGCGCGTAGGGGAACTCGGCCCCGGGGCCGAACACGTGGCAGTGCGCGTCCACAGCGCCTGCGGGCACCTGGAAGCGGGGTTTGCTGGGGCCGGCGTACCAGTCCAGCCAGCCGGGGGTCTTGGTGAATTCGCTCATGGGCGTGGGTCCTTGGTTGCTGGGTGGGGCAGGTCAGTCGAGGGACACGTTGGCCTTCTTGATCACGTCGCCAAAGCGCTGGCTCTCGTCCTTGACGAACTGGCCGAACTGCGCGCGCGTTGTGGGGAAGGGCTCGTAGCCAAAGCTCTTGAACTTCTCCTGCACATCGGCGCCGGACAGGGCCTGCTCGATGTCCTTGCGGATCTTGTCGGTCACGGCAGGGGGCAGGCCGGGCGGCACCGCGATGGCGTTCCAGCCCGTCACCTCAAAGCCCTTGGGGCCACCCGATTCGCCCACAGTGGGCACATCCGGAAAGCTGGCCAGGCGCTGCGGCGCGGTGACGGCCAGAAAGCGCAGCTTGCCCGCACGTTGCAGCGGCCCGGCTGTGGCGGCGCTGCCCAGCGCAAACGACAGCTCGCCGGTGGAGACCGAGGTGTAGAGCTGCGTGGTTTCTTTGTAGAGCACGTGCTCCATCTGCGTGCCGGTGGCGCTTTCAAACAGCTCGGAGCCCAGGTGCACCGGGTTGCCGATGGACCAGGAGCCGTAGTTGAGCTTGCCGGGGTTGGCCTTGGCGTCGGCCACGATGTCGCCCACGGTTTTGTATTTGCTGTTGGCGGCCACGGTGAAGAAGAAATAGGTCTTGAACAGCGGCAGCAGCGTGTCGAAGTCTTTGGTCGTGTCGTACGGCAGCTTCTTGAACAGGCTGGGGTATGCGGCCAGGTGTACGTTGTCGAGCACGATCAGGTCATGCCCGTCCTTGGCGCCGCGCTTGAACGCATCGATGGCGATGAAGCCGTTGCCACCGGGGCGGTTCTCGACCACCACGGGCTGGCCCCAGCTCTTGGACAACTTGTCGGCCACCAGGCGGGCCACGCCGTCCGGGCCACCGCCCACGGGGAAGGGCGTGATGATGCGCACGGGCTTGGACGGAAACGCCTGCGCCGAGGCGAACTGGGGCACACAGCCCAGGGCTGTGGCCAGGCCCACGGCCAGGCCCACACGGCGGGAGAGAGAAACGGGAGACACGGAACAACGCATGGAAAGAAGAAGCTGTTTGCTATTAATTACATAGCTGCAAGCGCATGATCGAATAGCGCCTGCAGCCCAAAAGACTGAAAAACTGCTCAATCGATGTACTTGAGGCCCGCCTTCTCCAGGCCGGGGCGCATGTTGTACATGTCCAGGCCCAGCACGCCGCTGGCGAGCTTGGCGCGCTTCTCGCCCTCAAAGCTCTCGCGCTTTTGCGCGGCGGCCAGGGTCTCGGCCGCGCGGGCGGCGGGCACACACACCACACCGTCGTCGTCGGCCACGATCACGTCACCCGGCGTGACCAGTGCACCGGCGCACACCACGGGGATGTTGACCGAGCCCAGCGTGGCCTTGATGGTGCCCTTGCTGCTGATGGCCTTGCTCCACACGGGGAAGTTCATCTCCTGCAGCGTCTTCACGTCGCGCACACCGGCGTCGATGATGAGCGCGCGCGCGCCCCGGGCCTGGAAGCTGGTGGCCAGCAGGTCGCCAAAGTAGCCGTCGGTGCACTCCGAGGTGACAGCCGCCACCACGATGTCGCCGGGCTGGATCTGCTCGGCCGCCACATGCATCATCCAGTTGTCGCCAGGCTGCAGCAGCACGGTGACGGCCGTGCCGCTGACCTGCTGGCCACTGTAGATGGGGCGCATATAGGGCTTGAGCAGGCCCACGCGGCCCATGGCCTCGTGCACGGTGGCCGAGCCGAGTGCAGCCAGGCCGTCAGCGGCTGCGCGGTCAGCGCGGGTGATGTTGCGATAGACAACGCCAAGTTCAAACATGTCAGAGCCCCTTTGCCTTCAGGCGTGAATCGAGTCGGGAGAACACGCGGCGCGTGTTGGCTTCGTAGATCTGGTGCTTGTCGTCGGCACTCAGGATGGTGGAGGCCTCGATGTAGCGCTTGGTGTCGTCGTAGTAGTTGCCGGTGGTGGGGTCAATGCCCCGCACCGCGCCGATCATTTCGCTGGCGAACAGCACGTTCTTCACCGGGATCACGGTGTTCAGCAGGTCGATACCGGGCTGGTGGTACACGCAGGTGTCGAAGTACACGTTGTTCATCAGGTGCTCGTCGAGCAGGGGCTTCTTCATCTCCTGCGCCAGCCCACGGAAGCGGCCCCAGTGGTAGGGCACTGCGCCACCGCCGTGCGGGATCAGGAACTTGAGCGTGGGGAAGTCCTTGAACAGATCGCCCTGGATCAGCTGCATGAAGGCCGTGGTGTCGGCGTTCAGGTAGTGCGCGCCGGTGGTGTGAAAGCACGCGTTGCAGCTGGTGCTCACGTGGATCATGGCGGGCAGGTCGTACTCCACCATCTTTTCGTAGATGGGGTACCAGTGCTTGTCGGTGAGCGGGGGGCTGGTCCAGTGGCCGCCGGAAGGGTCAGGGTTCAGGTTGATGCCCACGGCGCCGTATTCGTGCACGCACTTTTCCAGCTCGGGAATGCAGGTGGCGGGGTCCACGCCAGGGCTTTGCGGGAGCATGGCCACGGGCACAAAGTGGTCGGGGAACAGCGTGGAGACGCGGTAGCACAGCTCGTTGCAGATGGCCGCCCAGGTGCTGGACACGTTGAAGTCGCCAATGTGGTGGGCCATGAAGCTGGCGCGCGGGCTGAACAGCGTGATGTCGCTGCCGCGCTCTTTCATCAGCTTGAGCTGGTTGGTCTCGATGGACTCGCGCAGCTCGTCGTCGCTGATGTGCAGGTCTGCCACTTTGGGCATGGCTGCGGGGTCTTTGATGCCGGCGATCTGCGCATTACGCCAGTTCTCCAGCGCCTTGGGGGCCGTGGTGTAGTGGCCGTGGCAGTCGATGATGAGGCTCATTTTTGGGTGCTCCTGGAAGGTGTTCTTGTGATCGTCAGGCGGGGGTCATGCCCTGCTTTTGCTTGGCTTCTGCGGCAGCGGGCGAGGCCAGGTAGGCCAGCAGCGAACGCGCGGCATCCGCCTGTTGTGAATGCAAGCCAACGCCTGCGGAAAACGTGGTGGTGATCTGGATGGCCGGTGGCAGCGGGCCCACGATCTGGATGCCCTGCACGTGCAGCAGCTCGCTCAGTTGCTGAAAGCCCAACGCCACCTCGCCCTTGGCCACCAGCGAGCCCACGGGCACACCGGGGGGCGCCTGCACCATGCGTGGGGCGATCTGATCGGCAATGCCCCAGCGCTCGAACAGCTTGGCCAGCGCCACGCCGCTGGGGCCGGTGGACAGGCTGATGCTGGGCGCAGCCAGCACGGCATTGCGCACCGCATCTCCGCTCGACAGGTCGGGCAGCGGCGCGCCCGCAGGCACGGCCACGGCCACGCCGGAGTGCACCCAGTCCACCTTGCTGCCGGGCACCAGATGGCCTGCCACCATGAGCTTGTCGATGGCATCGGACGCAAGGATGACGACATCGAATGCCTCCCCCGCCGCCACGCGCTTGGCAGCGTCCACACCGCCCACCGATTCGATGGCGGCCTGCGTGCCCGACTGCCGCGCAAAACCGGCCACCAGATCGGCCAGCACCTGGCGCGTGGCCATGGAAGAAATGCCACGGATCACGGTCTGCGTCATGCGTTGTCTCCTGCCGGGCTGCGGGTGGCCCAGGCGGTGCGTGCAGTTGTATACATGCCGCCGATTGTGGGCAGCGGCGGACCAAACATGAAGGCGGCCCCGGCACTACCAGATATATCATTCCGTGATCGTTGACCCACAGCTATTGCAAATAGCAGAGAGCCTTGCCATGGACCTCAAGCAGATCGAATACTTTGTGCGGGTTGCTGAGCTGGGCAGCTTTACCCGCGCCTCGGTGGTACTGGACATCGCCCAGCCCGCCCTGAGCCGCCAGGTGCGCCTGCTGGAGGTGGAGCTGCGCCAGAACCTGCTGGTGCGCAATGGCCGGGGCGCCACACCCACTGAGGCGGGCAAGCTGCTCCTGGAGCACGGGCGCGGCATCCTGCACCAGGTCGAGCGCGCGCGCGAGGAGCTGGGCCGCGTGCGCGGCGCCCTGGCCGGGCGTGTGGCCATCGGCCTGCCGCCCAGCATTGCCAAGGTGCTGACGGTGCCGCTGACCCGCGCATTCCGCGTGAAGATGCCGGACGCGGCGCTGGCCATCAGCGAGGGCCTGTCGGTGGCCATGCGCGAATCGCTGACCACCGGGCTGCTCGACATCGCATTGCTTTACAACACCACGCCCGCGCCGGGCATCGAGACCACGGCGCTGCTGGAGGAAGACCTGTTTCTGGTGCAGCGCCGCGCCCCCGGCCAGAGCGAGGCAGAGGCCGATGCCCTGGCCCGAACGCCCCTGCCGCTGGACGAGCTGCCGCGCTTTCCGCTGGTGATTCCCACCCGCCCCAATTCCATCCGCATGCTGGTGGAATCCGAACTGGCCGCACGCGGCAAGCGCCCGCAGATCAGCCTGGAGATCGACGGCGTGGCCGCCATTCTGGACCTGGTGGCCGATGGCGCGGGCTGCGCGGTGCTGCCCATGAATGCGGTCACCACGTCGGGCAAATCGGAAGTGTTCAGTACCCGGCCCATCCACGGCGCGGGCAGCGATGGGGACGGCGAGGGGGAAGGCGGCAGCACCCGCCTGCGCAGCAAGCTGTTCATGGCCGTCAGCTCGCAACGCCCGGCCACACTCACACAGCAGGCGATGGCGGAGCTGATTCGGACGACGCTGCAGGCTTTGTATAGAAGCCCCCCCTGAGGCGCTGCGCGCCTTCCCCCCGAGGGGGACGACGCCCTCGCTGCGGGGCGGCCCTTGCTCGGCGTCCCTCGCTTTTTGAGCCGCGCCAGTTTCAATAGGCTGCAGTGGTAGCAGCGACCGCAGAAGCGCGTTGTCAGTTCCCGCCGGACAGGTATGACTCGCTGCCCAGCACCCGGTCCGCATAGTCCTGCCAGCGCGCGTCCTTGGGCAGGCCGTGAAAGACGCCTTCGCGCGCGAGGTCGGCCACCCACTGCTGCTTGGCGGCGATGGCCGAGGCCATCAGTGGCTCCATGCCGGCCTCGTGCACCGTGTGGGCCGATTCGCGCATCTCTTCGGCGCGGCGCTGGCCGTGCTGCACGACGCGGCTGAAGAAGTAGCGACCCTGTTCGTGCCAGTCGATGGAGGGAAAGGTCTCGGCCAAGGTGGGCAGCACATGGTCTTCCACGCCGTAGTGGCGGGCGGTGGAGTAGCTCTCAATCACCAGGGCTTCGAGGCCCTTGATCATGATGCTGCGGCACATCTTGATGGCACTGGCCACGCCCAGTTGCTCGCTCACGGGTTGGGCATCCGATGGCACTGGCCACGCCCAGTTGCTCGCTCACGGGTTGGGCATCCATGCCCCAGCTGGTCAGCACAGTGGCCAGCGCGGCAGCCTGCACGCCGCCCAGCAGCATGGGCACGCGGATGCCGTAGGGGGGCACCGAGGTCATCACGCCCGCCTCGACATAGTGCGCACCCCGCGCCTCGATGAGCGCAGCGGCCTGCTGCTTGGTGCCGGGCGATGCCGAGTTGAGGTCTAGGAACACGGTGCCGGGGCGGATGTGCTGCGCGGCCTCCTGCGCCACGGCCAGCGTGTTCGATGCGGTGACGGCCGAGATGATGCAGTCACAACGCGCGCACAGTGCCTGCATCCCATCCACGGCCACCACGCCCGCTTGCGCGGCGTGCTTCTGCAGGGCGTCGCGGTGCGCGGGGTCGGCCAGCTTCAGGTCCCAGGCAGCGACCGAGGCCACGCCGGGCTGGACACGCAAGCCCGCACTGAAGATCTTGCCCACCTCGCCATAGCCCACGAGGCCGATGTGTGTGATGTTCATCCGATTTGCCTTTCGGTCACAAAAGCCGAAGCGCAGTAACCGTCACTGCCGCGCGATCTTGGCCCGGGCGATCACGTCGCTCCAGCGGCGCACGTCGGCCGCCAGGTGCTCGCCCAGTTGCGCGGGGGTGCTGCCCTGGGCATGGAGGTTCAGTTCCAGCAGGCGCTTTTTCACATCGGGCTGGGCCAGTGCGGTCTGCACTTCGCGCGACAGACGCTCCACCACGGCAGCAGGTGTCTTGGCGGGCACGGCCAGGCCGTTCCACGACGTGACGTTGAAGCCCGCCAGTGGCCCGCCGCTTTCGCGCACCGTGGGCACGTCGGGCAACTGCGGCGCCCGCTGCGCGCCCATCACAGCCAGCGGCCGCAGGGCCTTGGCGCCGATCTGTGGCATGAGACCACCCAGGATGTCGATCATCACGTCGATCTCGCCACCCCGCAGCGCCGTGATGACCGGCGGCGTGCCGTTGAAAGGCACCACCTGCGCGTCGATGCCCGCCGTCACCTTGAACAGCTCGGCCGCCAGGTTCTGTGTGGTGCCGATCTGTGGCGTGCCGATATTGAGCTTGCCCGGGTGGACACGCGCATAAGCCAGAAGCTCGGCCAGGGTGGCAAAACGCCCGCCTTCTTTCACCACTACGGCCAGATCAAACGTGGCCAGCAGCGAGACAGGCGCAAAGTCCTTGAGTGTGTCGAACGGCAGCGACTGGAACAGCGCGGCGCTCACCGCCGTGCCACTGCTCACCAGCAGCAGCGTGTGGCCGTCGGGCTCAGCCCGCGCCACCAGGTCTCCCGCCACCACGCCGCCTGCGCTGGGCTTGTTCTCAATGACCACGCTTTGCCCCAGCGGGCCGGCGATCTTCTGGCCCACGGTGCGCGCCGTGATGTCGGCCGCACCGCCCGCCGCATTGGGCACGACGATGCGCAGCGGGCGTGAGGGGAAAGCGGCCTGCGCGCTGGCCGCACCGCCGAACGACGCTGCCAGCCAAGCCAGAAGGGTTCTGCGATGCACGGCTTGCATGGCGCGCGTTACCGTGCCACGCCCAGCAGGCGGTCCAGCAGCTCGGGTTGGGCGCTCAGCTCGGCGGCACTGCCGGTGTGCACCACAGTGCCCCGGTCCAGCACGGCGGCGTGGTCCGAGATGGCCAGGATGGCCTGCGGATGCTGCTCCACGATGATGGCCGACAGGCCCTCTTCGCGCGTGATGCGGCGGATGGCGCGCAGCAGCTCTTCCACGATGATGGGAGCCAGGCCTTCGAGCGGCTCATCCAGCAGCAGCAGGCGCGGGTTGAGCACCAGCGCGCGGCCCACGGCCAGCATCTGCTGCTCGCCGCCAGACAGCTGTGTGCCCAGGTTGGTCTTGCGCTCGGCCAGGCGCGGGAACATTGCGTACACGCGCTCGGGCGTCCAAGGCCGTGCGGTCGATCCTTTGCGGCCCGGGCGCACCACGGCCGTGAGGTTCTCGTGCACCGTGAGCGACTTGAAGATGTTGCGCTCTTGCGGCACCCAGCCGATGCCGGCCGCTGCGCGTTCGTGCGGGGGCAGCTTGTGCAGCGCCACGCCGGCCAGGCTTACCGTGCCGGCATGCTGGCGCGTGGCTCCGGCCAGCGTGTTGATGAGCGTGGTCTTGCCCGTGCCGTTGCGCCCCAGCAGGGCCAGCGTGTCGCCTTCGGGCAGGGCCAGCGAAATGCCTTGCAGCACCACGGCCTCGCCGTAGCCCGCGCTCAGGCCCTCGATGCGCAGGAGTTCTGTCTTAGACATGCGCATCCTCCCCATGACCGAGGTAAACCGCCTTCACCTGCGGGTCATTGGCGATCGTGTCCGGGTCGCCCTCGGTGAGCACCGTGCCGTTGACCAGCACCGTCATGCGGTTGGCAAAGCTGAAAACCAGGTCCATATCGTGTTCGATCAACAGCACCGAGACATCGGCGGGCAGGGCCGCCACGGTCTGCAGCAGCTCCTCGCGCTCGCCGGCGGGCACACCGGCCACGGGTTCGTCGAGCAGCAACACGCGCGGCTCGCAGGCCAGCGCAATCGCAATCTCCAGCAGGCGGCGCTTGCCGTAGGCCAGCACACGCGTTTCCTCGGCCATCACCGAGGTCAGGTGGAACTGCTCCAGCAGTTGCTCGCAGCGCTCGGTGACCGCCTTGCGCGCACCCAGCGGTTGCCACCACTTGCCGCCCAGGCCCTGGTGCTGCGACACGGTGAGCGCCAGTGTCTCCAGCGGCGTGAGCGTGTCGAACAGCTGGTTGATCTGGAAGGTGCGCACCATGCCGCGCTGCACACGCTGGTGCGGCGCCAGGCGCGTGATGTCCTGGCCTTCGAGGGTGATGAAGCCTTCGGTGGGCTCCAGCACGCCAGTCAGCAGGTTGATGAGCGTGGTCTTGCCCGCGCCATTGGGGCCAATGAGCGCATGGCGCGCGCCCTTTTGCAGGTTCAGCGTGACGTTGTTGGTGGCCGTGATGCCGCCAAAACGCTTGACCAAGCCCTTGGCCGACAGCACGGTGGTGGAGGTTGTCGTGTTCATATCAATGGCCTCCCGCTTTGGAGGCAACCCCAGCCTTGCGACAGGCGCCAAACCAGGACCAGGGGCGGAACAGACGATCACGCCCGACCAGTACCAGCACCACCAGGAACAAGCCCACCCAGAAGGTCCAGTACTGCGGTGTGATGGACGAGATCACGTCCTGCAGCAGCTTGAAGCCAATGGCGCCGAGGATGCCGCCGTACAGCCAGCCCACGCCGCCGATCACCAGGATCAGCATCACGTCGGCCGAGCGGTGGAACTCGAACAGGTCGAGCGAGGCAAAGCCCGTGGTCTGCGTGAGCAGTGCGCCCGCGGCACCGGCCAGCGCAGCGGCCAGCGTGTACACCTGCGCCAGCTTGGCCGTCACGGGGATACCGATGGCCATGGCGCGCAGCCGGTTGTCGCGGATGGCCTTGAGCGTGGCACCAAAAGGCGACTGCACGATGCGGCGCGCGATGAGGAAGAACACCAGCAGCACGGTGAGCGAATACCACGCGGCCGTGCGGCCGTACAGGTCAAACTCGAACTGGCCAAGCACCGGCCCCATCATCACGCCCTGCAGGCCGTCGGCGCCACCGGTCAGCCAGTCGAGCTTGTTGGCCAGCTCCAGCATCACCAGTCCCACGCCCAGCGTGACCATGAGGCGGGTGAGATCGGTGCCGCGCATGATGGTGAGCGACGCCACGGCGCCCAGCACGGTGGCCGCGCCAATGCCCACGGCCAGGCCCACCAGCGGGTCGGGCATCACATGCTTGGCAAACAGCGCGGCCGCGTAGCCGCCCAGCCCGAAGAAAGCCGCATGGCCCAGCGAGACGATGCCCGTGTAGCCCAGGATGAGGTCCAGCGAAATCGCGAACAGCGCCACGATGGCGATCTCGTTGATGATGAGTGCGTGGCTCGGCAGCGCCAGCGGCGCGGCAAAGGCCAGCAGCCACAGCACGGGCTCCCACCAGCGAAAGTGCCGGGCCTGCAGCAAGGTGTTTTGCAGGTTTGACATCACTTGCCCCCCTTGCGCACAAAGAGGCCCTGGGGGCGCCAGATGAGGATCAGGATCATGAGGCTGTACACAATGAAGGCGCCCAGCTTGGGGATGTAGTACTTGCCTGCCACGTCGGCAATGCCGAGCAGCAGTGCGGCCAGCAGCGGGCCGGTGATGGACGAGGTGCCGCCCACCGCCACCACGATCAAAAAGTAGATCATGAACTTGAGCGGGAAGCTCGGGTCGAGACCCAGCACCTCCGCGCCCAGCGCACCGCCCAGGCCAGCGAGGCCGGACCCGAAAGCGAAGGTGGACAAAAACACGATGTTCACGTTGATGCCCATGCCAGCGGCCACGCGCTGGTCGTCCACACTGGCGCGCAGGCGGCTGCCGAAGCGGGTTTTGGTGAGCACATACTGCAGGCCCACGGTGAGCGCAGCGCACACCGCGATGATGAACAGGCGGTAGTGCCCCATGCCCAGCATGAGGGCACCGGTGCCGATCTCGGTACGGCCCTTGAGCCATTCAGGCAGCTGCATGATCTGCTGCGTGGAGCCCACAAAGTAGTCCACGCTGGCCACGGCCATGAACACTAGGCCAATGGAGAACAGCACCTGGTCCAGGTGGGCCTTGTGGTACAGCGGGCGGTACAGCGTGCGCTCCAGCACGCCGCCCAGCACGGCCGTACCGACAAAGGCGATGGGCAGGCAGACGAGGAAGGGCACATCCAGCCGCTGCATGAGCAGCACGGTGATGTAGCCCCCCGCCATGGCAAAGGCCCCGTGCGCGAGGTTGATGAAGTTCATCAGCCCCATGGTTACGGCCAGGCCTACTGCCAGGATGAACAGCAGCATGCCGTAGGCAACGCCGTCGAAAAGAATGGTCAGCATGAAATCACTTCATTGAAGACAAAAGTGCACCACCCTGCTCAGGGCTGTGGAAGTGCGACGAATCACCAAAGCCGGACGTTCAACCTGCGGCCCCCGGTTTCGACAGGCTCAGCCCGAACGGATCGAGAGGGAGCCTGCCCGTAAATACTGGCGCGGCCCAGACCAGCGGCCGCCGCGCAAGGGCCGCCCCGCCGCGCTGGCGGCGTCCCCCTTGGGGGCTGAGTGCCGCGGCTCCGAGCCTGCCTGCGCAGGCTTGGACGGCAACGAAGAGTGGCCGCATCTGGCGGACACACCGAGCGAGTCGCGGCTCAGGGGGGCTTATTTAGTCTTGCCGGGGTCCTTGACGTCCTTGATCACGTCGAACTCCACGTTGTACAGCTGGCCGTTCACACGCTCCACCTTGCGCAGGTACACGTCCTGCACGATGTCGCGGGTCTGCGCATCGATGAACACCTTGCCGCGCGGGCTTTCAAAGATCTGGCCCTTCATGGCGGCCAGCAGGGCGTCACCGCCGCCGGCACCCTTGGTGGTCTTGAGCGCTTCATAGATCACGCGCATGCCGTCATAGCCGCCCACGGCCATGAAGTTGGGACGCAGGCCCTTGTTGGCCTTCTCGAAGGCTTCCACGAACTTCTTGTTCATGGGCGAGGGGTGCGCAGCCGAGTAGTGGTGCGAGGTGACCACGCCCAGGGCGCCATCGCCCATGTCGTTGAGTTGATCGTCGTCCGTCACGTCGCCGGTGCCGATGAGCTTGATGCCGGCCTTGTCCATGCCGCGCTCCAGGAACTGCTTCATCACCGCAGCGCCCGCGCCCGAGGGCACAAAGACAAACAGCGCGTCGGGCTTGGCGTCGCGCACCTTCTGCAGGAAGGGAGCGAAGTCGGGGTTGCGCAGCGGCACGCGCAGGGCTTCGGTCACCTGGCCGCCGTTGAACGTGAGGCGCTGGTTGAAGAACTTTTCGGCGTCGATGCCGGGGCCGTAGTCGCTCACCAGGGTCACGACCTTCTTGATGCCGTTCTTGGGTGCCCAGTCGGCCAGGGCCACCGACACTTGCGGCAGCGTGAAGCTGGTACGCACCACATAGGGCGAGGCCTCGGTGATGCTGGACGTGGCGGCAGCCATCACCACCAGGGGGGTCTTGGACTGCGTGGCCAGCGGGGCGGTGGCCATGGCCGAGGGCGTGATGCCCATGCCGGCGAGCACGTTGACCTTTTCGTTGACGACCAGCTCCTGGGCCAGGCGGCGGGTCACATCAGGAAGACTGGTGTCGTCCTTGATGATGAGCTGCACCTTCTTGCCACCCACCATGTCGCCGTTCTGGGCCATGTACAGGCGCGCCGCGGCTTCGATCTGCCGGCCGGTGGTGGCTTGCTGGCCGGTCATGGGCAGAACCAGGCCGATCTTGAACACGTTGTCCTGCGCCACGGCGGGCAACACGGTCAGGCCGGTGGACAGCGCGATGGCGGCGGCAGCCGAGGCACGAAGAAGGTGGCGTTTTTGCATCGTTGTCTCCTGTGGAAAGTCGTTGTATACAGAAAATGCTGGCGGGAGTTTGGCGTGGGCTGGGTTATTTCACAAGCGCAAATTCAAGCATTCAGGTATCGCCAAATGCAATAACCCAAGGAGCCCCGGACGCTTGCACCGGCCGTTATGCCCGCTCGCGGATCAGCTGTACACCGGGCAAGCCCTGCACCTGCGACGCCTGCACCGCCGCCAGCAGGTTGCGCCGGGTGATGCGCGAGTGCTCTCGCAGGATGGCCTCGGCCCGTGCACCCTCGCGCCGCTCGATGGCGTCGAGCGCCTGGCGGTGCTGGTCTTGCGCCACCACCAGCATGTCGCGCGCCTGGGCCGAATGCGTCTGCACCACCACAAACGCAGAGGGCGACGCAAACGGCAGGCCCTTGACGCGGTCCAGCTCGCGCGCCACCACGTCGCTGCCCACCATGCGGCTGAGCAGCAGGTGAAACCGTGCATTCAACTCCACATAGCGCGAAAAACCTTCGTCATCCAGCGTGGGCGGTGCCAGGGCACTGTCGATGGCGTCCAGGCAGGCATGGGCCTCGGCCAGCAGGGAGGGGGCCACGCCCCGCTCGGCCGCCAGGCGCGCGGCCAACCCCTCCATGGTGCCGCGCAGTTCAATGGCGTCGGCCACATCGGTTTCAGAGAACGTGCGCACGGCGTAGCCGCCACCGGGCAGGCGGTGCAGCAGGCCCTCCTGCTCCAGCCGCATCAGCGCGGCGCGAATGGGCGTGCGCGACACCCCCAGCTTCTCGACGAGGGTCAGCTCGGCAATGCGGGCGCCGCCGGGCAGCTCGCCCGCCAGGATCATCTCGCGCAGGCGCAATTGCGCCTTGACGGCCTGCGAGGTACCTGCCTCGGCGGCCTCGGCCGGTAGAGCAATGGTCAGGGGTTCGGGAGGGTTCATGGCGATAGGGAGCGATACGACCAGCGAGGGGAGAGAGTCAGTCAGCGCAATGTATACACAAACCAAAACAACATCCACTCAAAAACACTTCAACACATTACAAAACAACAAGTTAGAAGATATGCCAGAGTGCAATAGCTGCTTTACGCCTTTACTATGTATACATAAACTCGCCTTTTTCGCACAATCGCCCCACCTAGCCTGCGATCTGCGAGCGGGCTGTATACCAAGCCTGCAACGACACCATCCACCCACGGAGAGAGACAACCATGTATCCCAAGAACGCCTGGTACGTAGCCTGCACGCCCGACGAGATCGCGGACAAGCCCCTGGGCCGCACCATCTGCGGCGAGAAGATCGTGTTCTACCGCCCCGCGCCCGACCAGGTCGCCGCACTGGACGACTTCTGCCCCCACCGGGGCGCCCCGCTGTCGCTGGGCACGGTGTGCGAAGGCCACCTGCAATGCGGCTACCACGGCCTGCGGGTGGAATGCACGGGCAAGTCGGTGTCCATGCCCGGCCAGCGCGTGCAGGGGTTCCCCAAGGCGCGCAGCTTTCCGGTGGTGGAGCGCTATGGCTTCATCTGGGTGTGGCCCGGCGACGCCGACAAGGCCGACCCCGCCACCATCCACCACCTGCCCTGGGCCAACAACCCTGAATGGGCTTACGGCGGCGGGCTGTACCACATCGCCTGCGACTACCGCCTGATGATCGACAACCTGATGGACCTGACGCACGAGACCTATGTGCACTCCACCAGCATCGGCCAGAAGGAAATCGACGAGGTGCCCTGCAAGACCCGCGTGGAGGGCGACGAGGTGATCACCAGCCGCTTCATGGAAGGCATTGAAGCCCCCCCGTTCTGGAAGATGGCGCTGCGCATGAACGGCCTGCCCGACGACCAGCTGGTGGACCGCTGGCAGATCTGCCACTTCACGCCCCCCAGCCATGTGCTGATCGAGGTGGGCGTGGCCCTGGCCGGCAACGGCGGCTACAACGCCCCGGCCGACAAGAAGGCATCGAGCATCGTGGTGGACTTCATCACGCCCGAGACCGAAACGTCGATCCACTACTTCTGGGGCATGGCGCGCAACTTCAAGCCACAAGACCCGTCGCTCACCACCCAGATCCGCGACGGCCAGGGCAAGATCTTTGCGGAGGACCAGCAGATGCTGGAGCTGCAGCAGGAGAACCTGCTGCGTTACCCCGACCGCAAGCTGCTCATGCTCAACATCGATGCGGGTGGCGTGCAGTCGCGCAAGATTCTGGACCGCCTGCTGGCGGCAGAACACGCGCCTGCCACAGCACAGGCGGTGGCCGCATGACCGCGCAGGAGACCCTGCAGGTCCGCGTCGTCAAGAAGCAGGCCGAAGCGGAGGGCATCGCCAGCTATGAGCTGGCGCGGCTGGACGGCGCCGCACTGCCGCCGTTCAGCGCGGGCTCGCACATCGATGTGCACCTGCCGGGCGGGCTGACGCGGCAGTACTCGCTGTGCAATGCCTCGCACGAGTCGCACCGCTACCGCATCGCCGTGTTGCGTGACCCGGCATCGCGCGGCGGCTCGGTCGCCATGCACGACAGCGTGCACGAGGGCGACGTGATCACCATCAGCACGCCGCGCAACCACTTTGCGCTGCACCCTGCACAGCGCACGCTGCTGCTGGCGGGCGGCATTGGTGTGACGCCATTGCTGTGCATGGCCGACCGGCTGGCGCGCACGGGCGCTGACTTTGCGCTGCACTACCGCACCCGCTCTGCCGAACGCACGGCGTTTGCTGCCGAAATTGCCGCATCGGCCATTGCGCCCCACGCCCACTTTCACTTTGATGCGGGCGCTCCCGAGCAGAAGCTGGACACCGCCGCCGTGCTGGCGGCCCCCGGCCCCGACAAGCGTCTGTACGTGTGTGGCCCGGCAGGCTTCATCGACCATGTGGTGACCACCGCCAAGGCCCTGGGCTGGGCGCAGGACCACATCCACCTGGAATACTTTGGCGCCCCGGCGCAGGACACCTCGGGCGACCAGGGGTTTGAGGTGCGCATTGCCAGCACGGGCAAGGTGTACCCCATTGCGCCCGATGTGTCGGTGGTGGAAGCGCTGCGCAAGGAGGGCATCGACATCCTGACCTCGTGCGAACAAGGCGTGTGTGGCACCTGCCTCACGCGCGTGCTGGAAGGCGAGGTGGACCACCGCGACATGTACCTGACCGACGAGGAAAAGGCGGCCAACGAGCAGTTCATGCCCTGCTGCTCCCGCGCGCGCAGCAAGCTGCTGGTGCTCGACCTGTAGGCGACCCCAACAAAAAGGCGCTGCAACCTTCGGGCTGCAGCGCCTTTTTCATTACTCCTGAATTGATAGCTACCAGCACATGAAAATCATGCGCTATAAGCCCATTTCACTTCGAATTCACTTCAATCCCGTTCGTCGGCGGCCACACGGATGGTGTCACGGCCATTGCGGTCCTTCACACGGCCCAGGTCAGTGTCGAGGGCGCGGGCCAGTTTGTCGGCCGCGCCGATGAAGGCGTTGGCCATCTTGTCGGCCTCATCAGTCACGGTGATGGGCTGGCGGCCCGTGACGCGCGCTTCGATGCGGCAGCGCTTGTCATTGGCACCGGACTTGCCCGCATCCAGGTCGGTGAGGAACACCTCCAGCCGCGTCACATGGTCCTGAAAGCGGGACAGCCGGCTCTTGCACTCGTCCGTGATCCAGCGCGCCAGCGAATCGCCGCCGTGGATGTGGTCGTCGGTGTTGACTTGTACTTGCATGGAGAGGGTCCTTCCTGATGAAGTTGCGAAGTCCCCATCATGGCACCTGCATTCATATCCCCGGTAAACACATGTCAAAGGATGTTTACAGCTTGTCCAGCGCCACGGCGGGTTGCCAGGGGGCCTCGGTGGGCAACGCTCGCGCCTCGGCCACGCGCTCCAGCAGGCGGGTGGCGGCCGGGTCGCCGGGCAGCCGCTCCAGCACCTGCGCCAATTGCGCCTCGGCGCCGGTCCAGTCGCGCGCATGGAAGGCGGCCAGCGCTGCGCTGCTGGCATCGCGCACCGTGGCGTCGTCGCAGGGCGTGAACACGCGCACGGGCTCGGTCTTGCCCTTGACGATCACATCGTCCAGCGCGCGCAACGCCATCGTGGGCGGCAGCTGCGCTGCGGTGGCGGCCGACAGCAGGATGCCGGTGCCAAACGCCTTGTTGGCGCCCTCCAGCCGCGCGGCCAGGTTCACCGCGTCGCCAATGGCCGTGTACGAAAAGCGCTGGTCCGAGCCCACATTGCCCACCACCACACGCCCTGTGTGCAGCCCGATCCGCATGTGGATGGGCGGCAGTCCGCGCGCGCGCAGGTCGGCCACCAGCGCCTGCATGGCCTGCTGCATGGCGATGGCGGCGGCCACGGCGTGTTCGGCATGCCGCGGGTCGTCCAGCGGCGCGCCCCAGAAGGCCATCACCGCGTCGCCAATGAACTTGTCCACGGTGCCGCCCGTGGCGTGCACGATCGGCGTCATGGCGTTGAAGTAGCCGGTGAGCACCTCCACCGTCTGCTCGGCACTGAGCTGCTCGGACAGCGTGGTGAAGTTGGCTAGGTCGGTGAACATGAGCGTGACCTCGCGCGCCTCGCCACCCAGGCGCATCAGCTCGGGCTGCGCAATGAGGCGCGAGACCACGGCAGGCGGCACGTACTGCGCAAACATCGCCCGCGTCTGGCGCGCGCGCTGGCGCACCACGGCATAGCCCACCAGCGCAGCCGCCCCATAAATGGCGACTGCCGCCGCCGCAGGCAACAGCGGCGGCCACCACAGGCGCGGGCCGGCAAACAGCCCCCACGACACGGCGCCCATGGCCACCACCAGCGCCGCCGTCAGCGCCGCCGCGCCCGCCGGGTGCAGCCGCCGGCTCGCCCCCAACAGCACCGGCAGCAGCAGCACGGTGATCACCAGGGTCCACGCGTCCGACACGCTGCGCAGCCCGCCGCCGGTGAGGTAGTTGTCCAGCAGCGTGGCCTGCAGCTCCACCCCCGGGAAAAGCCGCTCACCGCCCGCCGTGCCAAACGGCGAGTTGAACAGGTCGGCCTGCGAGTGCGCCAGCTCGGTGGCGGTGCGCGCCGAGCGCCCCACCAGCACGATCTTGCCCTTGAAGAAACCTGCAGGCAGCAACCCCGGCTCCAGCGCCTGGTAGTACGAGCGCGTGTCAAACGTGCCACGCGGGCCCCGGTAGCCGATCCAGTCGAAATGGTGCAGCGCCGGGGTCTGGCCGCGCGCCTCTGTCACGCGCTGGGCCAGCCGCAGCGCAAAGCCTTCGCGCGCGACGGGGGCGCGGCGCACCACGAAGTCGTCGTCCGGCTCGACCCCGGCATCGCCCGCGTCGGCGCCAGCGTCCAGAAACCGCTGCAGCGGCTGGATGTCCATCCACAGCGCGGCATTGGCGCTGTCGATCTTCTCGCGGGTGGAGGCCAGCACCACGGGCAAGCCCTGCCCCACCTGGGCCATCGTGCGGTCCAGAGTGGCGTCTTCAGCCTCGGTGGTGGGGTCGGCAAAAACAATGTCCAGCCCCACGGCCAGGGCACCGTCTGCGCGCAGCCGCTCCAGCAGGGCCGCATGCACGCTGCGCGGAAATGGCCAGGTCTGTTGCAGCTCCTGAAACGTCGGCTCGTCGATCGCAAGAATCACCACCGGCACGGTCGTGCGGTGGGGGGCGGCCAGCGCCGTCAGCACGTCAAAGGTCTTGAACTCCAGCGCATGCCATGTGCGGCTGAGCGTGGCTGCCCCTACCAGCAGCAACGCCAGCACCCCCGCCGCGAGCGAGAGCCACCGCGGGCGCTGCCGAGCCTGCGGCAGCGCAGCCCGATCAGAAGCGATAGCGCGCATCCAGGACATAGCGGGTCTTTTGCCGGTCGGACTTGGGCGCCCACAGGTTCATGGCCGCAACGCCCACCACCCAGCGTTTGTCCTGCGTTTCCCAGAAACCCATCAGGTCCACGCCCCAGCCCGGCGCACGGCGCGTGAGGTTCTCCTTGTCCTCAAACCGCTCCGAGCGGTACACCGCGCGCGCGCTCAGGTACAGGCGCTGCGCGCTGGCCCAGGTGGCACCCAGCGCCACGGTATGGCGCGGAATGTAGGGAATGCGCCCCACCACCTCGGCACCGCCGTCGAGCATGCGGCTTTCACTGTGCTGGTACAGGTACTTGGCGTAGCCCGACCAGCGGCGGCTGAACATGTGGTTGACCGTGCCACCCAAGGTCTGCAGCGTGCCGCGCTCAAAACTCGGCGTGTCCTCCAGCAGGTCACTGGTGGACAGGTTGACCAGCTGCGCGTTGCGCATCTCTTCGAGGAACGGCAGGCTGGGCGTGCGCAGGTCCACACCAATCGTGCCGGGGTTGTTCACCCGCAGGTGGTCGGCCCGCAGACCCACGAAGGTGTTGGCGCCCACCTCCATGCCCAGCTGTGCCACTGTGCGTTTGTGGCGCCCTCCGGCCTCCACCAGTCGGTCCTCGACAGGGATGCCTGCGGTCTCCACGCTGGCAAGGGTGGAGACGCTGAGAGGCCGCAGCCAGTCCTGATAGGCCACGCGCAGCGTGGTGCCCGCAGCAGGCTGCCACACCGCCCCCAGGCGCGGCGTGACCACGCGCTCGGTGTCCGCGCGGCGGGCCTGGTCTTCGCTCAGGGCATCCAGCCCCACCAGGTAGCTCTGCGTGAGGCCGTCCACGCGGTGGCGGATTTGCTGCAGCCCCAGGGCTGCGTCCAGGCTCAGCGCCTGGTCCAGGCGTTGCGTGGTGGCCAGGGTGAGGCCGGTGTAGCGGCGGTCAATGCGGTTGTAGCCTGCCAGGACGAGGTAGTCGCGGTACAGGCCCACGCCTGGGATGTCAGCCACCACGGCGGCCTCGCCCGCCAGCAGGTTGTTCTGGCGCTCGCGCACATGCTCCAGCGTCACGCTCCAGCGGCTGCCGGGGGTGGTGTCCACGGTGTGGCGCAGCTGAATGTCGCTGAAGTCCTTGCGCGGGGCACTGCTCACGCCCATGACGGTCAGGAACGGTGGCTCGATGTAGGCCGTGGGGTAGCGCAGCAATTGCAAGTTGTCCACGCTGCGGCCCAGCTTGATCCAGGTTTGCTCCGTCGGCCCCCACCGGTAGGCCATGCCCAGGGCGCCCTGGGTGACGGTATCGTCCAGCGCAGTCTCCTGCGCGTTCTGGCCGCGCAGGCGCATGCTGAACTGATTGGCGTAGGCAAACAGGTTGATGCGCTCGGTGGGCTGCATGCCCACCCCAGCGGTGATGGCATGGGCACGCAGGTCTCCCTCGCCCGCACGCATGGCAGGAAGGCGGTTGACCTGCAGGTCGAACGGATAGGCACTCACATCCGCCGTCTGCGCCTTGAAGAACCACGACACCGGCACATGGCTGTTGTCCAGGCCATTGAGCGTGACCGCTGGCGCACGCATCCGGTAGAACTCGCGGTCCAGCGTCACACCCACCGATCCGTGGCTGCCGGGCTGCTGCAGCAGCGGCGAATAACGCTGGCTGCCCCCAAACGCCATGGGGTCGGTCAGAAAGCCCTGGAACAGCGCCGAGTTCTTGTTGAATTCGCCCGCATAGCGGTCTGCCATGAACAGGTGGCTGCCGCCCCAGTAGGGGTAGAAGCTCTGCTGCGCCATCTCCAGCGCCCAGTCTTCCATGCCAAAGAACGCCAGCGATGACCCCAGGTTCGCACTGCCCTTCTGGTCGTTGGCCACCTGGTTGAGCGACTTGAGATATGGCATGCGCCCCACGGCGGCGCGCGCAGCCTCCACCGCTTCGCCGGGCTGGAACAGATCGGTGTGGATCTGCGCCAGCAGCATGTAGGGCACAGGGTCCTTGTCGTCCAGTACGGTCGCCTGCTGCAAGGTGGTCAGCGCATCCTGATGGCGGCCCAGCTGGTAGTAGGCCACGGCAGTCCAGGTCTTGGCGCGGGCATAGCGCGGCTCCATCACGCCCGCCCGCAAGAACGCATCCAGCGCGGCATCCGGCTGCCCTTGCTTGAGGTGCAGCAGCCCCTGGCCGGTGAGCGCGACGTAGTCTGCCGGGTTGTCACCCAGCGCGGTGGCAAACGCCTGACCCGCTTCGGTGAACTGGTTCACAAAGGTTTCCAGCGTGCCCAGCTCGCCCCAGGCACCGGGCGATTGCGGCGACAGCTGCAACGCGCGACGCAGGTTCTCGCGGGCGGGGCGCGGGTCTTCGCGCTCGGCATGCGCACTGCCCAGGCCTTGCCAGGCGCGTGCATCGCCTGGCGCCAAAGTCTGGGCCTCGGCATAGGCGGCCAGGGTGCCAGGCGCATCGCCCCGGCGCCGGGCCAGCTCGGCGCGCACCAGCGCCAGGTCGGCGTGGGCCGTGCCTTGCGCGGGGGCCAGGGTGGCAGCCGCTTCGTCCACCCGGTCGCTCAGGATCTGCACGCG